>PKWO01000451.1 GCA_003132085.1 Oxalobacteraceae bacterium
TCGACCAGGTAAATGCAGGGCAAATGGTTCTGTTCGGCGATCTCCTGCGCCCGCAAATGTTTTTTCACGGTCATCGGATAATAGGTGCCGCCCTTGACTGTGGCGTCATTGCATACGATCACGCATTCCTGGCCGGATACCCGGCCGATGCCGGTGATGATGCCCGCCGCGGGAGCCGCGTTGTGGTACATCTCGTAAGCCGCCAGTTGCGAAAATTCCAGGAACGGCGTGCCGGGATCGAGCAGCATCTGAACCCGGTGCCGCGGCAGCAATTTTCCGCGCGACACGTGTTTTTTGCGAGCGTCGTCGCCGCCTCCCAATGCGATTTTCTCCACCTTGGCCCGGAGGTCGTCAACCAATGCCTGCATCGCGGCGGCATTGAGCTTGAAGTCATCCGCACGACTATTAAGTTTTGAATCGAGAGTCGCCATGTAATTTATTTTCTTTCCGGAAAACTGCCATCCATGTAAAACCATTGCCCTTGTTCGCGCACGAAGCGGCTGACCTCATGCAAGCGGTGCGCGCGTCCGTCGATCTTGTAACGCGCGACAAATTCCACGCTCGCCTGATCCTGCAGCGCCGCATGACGCCGCACCTCAAGACCGAGCCACTTGCCGGTTTCTTTGCGCTCCAATTCCGCCAGACTCGGCCTGGTGCGCTCATGCCAGGTGCGATGCACAAAATCCAGCACACCCAATACATAGGCGCTGTAGCGCGCGCGCATCAATGTTTCGGCCGTCGCCGGCGCCGCGCCGCGGTGGTAAGGCTCGCAACACGACGCGTAGCTTGCACCCCCGCATGGGCAAACAGGCGCGTTGCCGGCACCGGGCTTGTCGGCCGGCATCAGGTTTTCTTCACCTTTTCCGCTACCGGTCCGCCGGCCGCTTTCCACGCGGCGAAGCCGCCCTCGATATCGGCCACCGGCGTCAGCCCCATATCTTGCACGGTCTTGGTCGTCAGCGCGCTACGCCAACCGGCTGCGCAAAAGAATATGAACTCCTTATTTTCGCCGAACAACGGCTTGAAATACGGCGAATCGGGGTCGATCCAGAATTCGATCATGCCGCGCGGCGCGTGGAAGGCGCCGGGAATAATTCCCTCGCGCTCCAGTTCGCGAATGTCGCGGATATCGACGAATTGCACATTCGGATCGGCCAGCTTGGCCTGCGCTTCCGCCACAGAATAGGTGTTGATTTGCGCACCGGCTTCTTCGATCAACGCCTTATATCCTTTTGTCAATGCCATACCGCTCTCCTTGGTGGGAATCCCCGATTACCCGCGTCGCGCAACCTGACCGCGCTCTGCGATATGCAATATGCGATATGCGCCCCTTGTTCGACCTGTTCGCCATGCGGCGTCAGTCTAATATTGTGCCGTTCTTCAAAAACGCTTCCAACTGATCGAAACGGTCGAAGCCCCAGAACGGCTCGCCCTCGACGATGATGAACGGTGAACCGAATACATCGCGCAGCATCGCCTGCTCAATCTCGTTTTTCAATTGATCCTTGATCGCCGGACTGCTGATGCCCTCCATCAACGCCGCACCGTCCACGCCAAGACCGGACGCGATTCGCAGCAGATTGGCCGGTTCGCCGATGTCGACGCCGTCGGCAAAATATGCTTGATAAACTGCCTTCGCAAATGCAATTGCCTCGGAATCGCCGACCGTATTTTGCAGCCATAACGTTGCCCGTGCAGCCGCTTGCGTGGCAATCGGAAAAGCCGCCGGCTGCTGGTACGGAATCCCATGAAAGCGTGCGGTCCGCGCAAAATCGCGTAGCGAATAGCCTCCTTTCATCGGTATCGTGGTCAACGGCGCCATGCCGCTGCGCTTGAACACGACGCCGAGCAAGATCGGGTGCCATTTGACGGCCCGCCGGTATTTTGCGGCCAGCGCATCAATGCGCATGGCGGCAAAATACCCGTAGGGGGAAGTGAAATCGAAGTAAAAATCGAGGTCGCTCGCCATCTTCATCCTCTACGCTGCATCGATTGATCCGCCCTCACGCCAGCGCCCGCCCGATCAAGATCTTCTGGATGTCGCTGGTGCCTTCGTAAATCTGACAGACGCGCACATCGCGATAAATCCGCTCAACCGGGAAGTCGCTCACGTAGCCGTAGCCGCCGTGAATCTGGATCGCATCCGAGCAAACCCGCTCGGCCATTTCACTGGCAAACAACTTCGACATCGCCGCTTCCTTCAAGCAAGGCTTACCGGCGTCTTTCATGCTGGCTGCATGCATGATCAATTGCCGCGCCGCTTCGATTTGGGTCGCCATATCGGCCAACTTGAATTGCACCGCCTGATGTTCAAACAGGGGTTTCCCGAAACTGGTGCGTTCCTTCGCATAGGCCAGCGCCGCTTCAAAGGCTGCGCGCGCCATGCCGACCGCCTGCGAGGCGATGCCGATGCGTCCGCCTTCCAGGCCGGACAGCGCGATCTTGTAGCCCTGTCCCTCTTCGCCGATCAGGTTCTGCGCCGGAATGCGGCAGTTTTCAAACAGAATCTGCGCGGTATCCGACGAATGCTGACCGAGCTTGTCTTCCAGACGCGCGACGATATAACCCGGCGTCGCAGTCGGCACCCAGAACGCGCTGATGCCTTTTTTGCCGGCGCCCTTGTCGGTCACCGCCATCACAATCGCGACGTCGGCATACTTGCCGCTGGTGATGAATTGCTTGACGCCGTTCAGCACATAGTGGTCGCCGTCCTTGACCGCCGTGGTACGCAAGGTTGACGCGTCGCTGCCTGCGTGCGGCTCGGTCAGGCAAAATGCGCCGAGCATCTTGCCTTGTGCCAGCGGCCTCAACCACTGCTCTTTTTGCGCCGGGTTCGCATACATCATCGCGATGCTGCAGACCGGGCAGTTGTTGACCGAAATCACCGTGGAGGTGCCGCCGTCGCCGGCCGCGATCTCTTCCAGGACCAGGGCCAGCGACACGTAATCGAGCCCGGCGCCGCCCAGCTCTTCCGGCACTGCCACGCCGTAAGCGCCGAGCGCCGCCAGACCATGCAATTCTTCCTGCGGGAAATGATGCTCTTTGTCCCAGCGCGCTGCATTGGGTGCCAGACGCTCCTGGGAAAACGCACGCAATGCGTCGCGAATCATTTCGTGTTGTTCCGATAAAACCATGTGGTCTCGTATCAGTCAAATCATGCTCATTTCATGAGCAAATATTGTTTGATAACCCTCCGTCATTCCCGCGAAGGCGGGAATGACGGAGGGGATTTTTCCGTTGGCTCCGACTCGTCCGGCTTGAGAACCGCACGAATAGCTGGTTCACACCAGTTCGATCGCCATCGCGGTGCCTTCGCCGCCGCCGATGC
>PKWO01000518.1:0-12045 GCA_003132085.1 Oxalobacteraceae bacterium
TAAACAGGCAGTCGCCGATATCCGACGCGATCGGCATACGGCCCGATGCGGCCATCAAGTCGTTGACCGCGCGCGCGATGTCCATCGGCGCTATCGTTTCGTCGTCGACCTCCAGCCCGTGCGGATAGACATGGGGCAGGGCATTGCCGGCAGCGCAGTCGCGCAGACGGCGCGCATGCGCCAGCAAGCCGTCGACCAACGCTTCCAGCGGAATCTGCGGATAGACGTGATAACCCATCGTAACGCAGCCGTCGAGCGCCAGAATGCTCTTCCGCATATCGATTTTTTTTTCGGATACGCCAAAATTAGTGTCCGAGATGATCACGCCAAGCATCAATAGCGCGTCCGACGTTTCGACCGCTACCGTGATGTCGGCCGAGCCCGCAACCCCAAGATAGGTGCCGAGCAGAGGCGCGTCGGAGTCCGCCAGCAAACCGCGCCCCATGAAACTGGTAACTACCGGCAGGTTAAGAAGGCGCGCCAATTCAGCCACCTTGTGTTCGATGCCGAAACGCCGGATTTCAATACCGACCATCAGCACCGGGGCATGCGCCGCATCGAGCCGCTCCAATAGCTCAAGCACACAGGCCTCTAGCGCATCGGCATCGTAGTCGAGCGGTGGGTTCATCGCTACAGCGGCACAAGGCGCGGTAACCAGATCGCGTGGCAATTCTATATATACCGGACGCGACTGGGTTAAGCAGCTTTGCAGCACGCGCGCGATGTCGGATGGTGCGCGCGCCAGATCGTCCAACACCACCTGATCGCAGGTAACCTCGCGAAAAATGGCTAGCTGCGAATCGAGGGTTTTGCTCTGATGATGCAGCAATAAGCCATTGCGCCGCTCCCCGGCTCCAGGCGCACCCGAGATCACGACCAGCGGCACTTTCTCCGCATACGACGACGCCACCGCATTGACCATGTTGAGCGCGCCTGCGCCGTACGTGACAGCGGCAACGCCCAGGCGTGAATGATAGCGCGCCGAAGCATCCGCCGCGAAGCCGACTGCCGGCTCGTGGCTCAATGTATATAGCGGCAAAATGCCGGATTCCTCGATTTGCTTAAAAAATGCCAACGCAAAATCGCCGGGGATGCCAAATATCTCCCGCGCTCCATGATGCTTGAGGGCAGTCAGCAATGATCGGGACAGGTTCATGATTGGCTTCAAGGTCAAGCTGTTTCAGGTGAAATATTGATTGCGCCGCCGGTCACGTATTTGGCGCCCGCTTGTGCCGCGAAAACACGCGATCAGGTGCCAAACGGCCCAGATCGAACACCGGGCCGTCGATCGCATCTAACGTGTTCTTGACCAACAGCCCAAGCTCGGTATCGCCGTCCATCGCCAGGCGCCGACTGAAAAATAGAGTATCCGGATCTTCCTGACGCTGGGCCAATAACAGAAAGTCATGCGCGCTTGCTGCAATCGTCAGATCGGCCTCTCCGTTGTTGCGACATGCTACGAACGCTCGATTCTTCCATTCAAAGTCGAACGCCAACTGGGCGTCGACGACTCTGATCCGAAATTTTTTCCCGTTTAGCGAGTCCTGCACATCGGACGGCAAGTGCTTCGCAATTGCCAGGTTGAGCCCGATCACGAATATCGCTGAACCGGGATACACGGGCAGCAACGACAGCAACTTACCGACAGCAGCCGGCAACGCGAAACGACCTTGATTCATAACGTGCTCCTTACACTATATTCGAGTCCCGGCTTGCCGTTCCAATAGCCATTGCAGGCTTCCGCCGGCATCCAATCCGGCATCCGTTGCAATGCGTCGGTCGTGGAAGTTTCACCGATTCGAACGCCATCAAACAAATCGATGATGTGTTCGGTGTGCCGCGACTGCGGGCTGATGCGCACCACGTCTACGCCAAGCGCCTGTATCTCCGCCATGTCGCCGAGCAGGTTGTATACCAACGACGACTGTGTCTGGGTACCGTTCAAAATCAGGAACGGCTGACTCTCGCGCGTCTGCATCAACAAGCCGTCCGGATAGTCCAGGCAACTGAACTGACAATTGTCCTTTGATAAATTGCGACGGCGCGCGGTAAAACAACGCGCTGAAAAAGCCAGCGGCATGCGCCCGTATGCGAATACCTCGGTTTCCATACCGGCTGGTCGATCTTGTTGCATCAGCGCCAATCCTGCGCGCCCCATTTCCAGCGGCATCACCCAACGTCCGGCGCCGAACTTAGCCATCAATTCCAGCGTCGATGGGTTATAGACATTCAGGTGCGGTCCGGCAACGAATTGAACTTGATTCCCCAGGCAATGTACCGCCCCCATATCGTTGGCTTCAACTGCAAAACGCCCGTTGTCGGTGATCTTGCGCAACGTCGTCAAATCGGAACCTGACTCGATCAGGGCTTGGGTCGACAACACCACTTGCTTACCGGCGGCATCGAGCCGCTCGGCAATCGCCAACCAATCCGCCAGCCGCAATTCATGGCGGCGCGAACAAACCGTTTCGCCCAAATACACAATATCCACCGCAGTTGCAGCGATCGCCTCATAAAATTCAAATACCACATCGCGCGGCCAATAATATTGTATCGGCCCCAGAGCGAGTTTCAACATTCTTCCTCCTGAAAGTCTGACGTGTTGCGGTACCGCTCATTTCCATGAACGATGGTAGGCTCCCAGCGTGTGCTGCTGCCCTTCCGCAACCTTGTTTAGTTCCGTCATCCATCCCGGCTTGACAGAATAACGCTGCAGGTTGGCGCGACAATGATCGATCGCTTCGCGCCAGACCCTTGTCACCTGCCCGACATACGCCGGGCTGCGCTGGCGTCCTTCGATCTTAATGGCGCTCACGCCCATTGCAATTAGCTGCGGCAACAGCTCTAACGTATTTAGGCTGGTCGGTTCTTCAATCGCATAATAATTTTCGTCGGCGACGTCGAAGCGGCCTTTGCACACGGTCGGATAACTGGCGGTTTCATTGTCGGCGTAACGGTCGATCAACACGCCATTCAGGCGCGACTCAAGGCCATGAGGCGTTTGATGCCAGCGTACCGCCTTGGCCGGAGAACATACGCCGTGCGTATTGGGTGCGTCCCCGGTAACATAGGACGACAGCGCACAACGCCCTTCGACCATTACGCACAGGCTGCCGAAACCGAACACCTCTATTTCAATCGGCGTGTTTTTAGTGACTTGTTCGACTTGCGCCAACGACAGCACGCGCGGCAGCACGGCGCGCGCCACACCGAAATTCTCGTGATAAAAATTAATCGCCTCGTAATTGGTGGCGGAACCCTGCACCGACAGATGCAAGCGCAGATCAGGATATTTGTCCGCCGCGTAGCGCATCAACCCAGGATCGGCCAAAATCACTGCATCGATGCCGGCACGTGCGGCGCGATCAATTGCGATGCGCCATAATCCGGAGGTCGATGGCTGCGGATAAGTATTCAGCGCCAGCAGCACCTTGCGCCCTTTTTTGTGCGCGTACTGGATACCTTGGTCGATTGCGGCATCGTCAAAATTCAGACCGGCAAAATTGCGCGCATTGGTCGCGTCACGGAACCCCAGATACACACAGTCAGCGCCGTTATCGACGGCAACTTTCAAAGCAGGCAAACTGCCGGCTGGGCAAACCAGTTCGATTGGCGGCGCCGATGAGGTGTCGGAACCACTGCCAGGAACAGGGTGAATCGGTGTAATCGTCATGTTGATTCGTCAGGTTCTTAAGTAAGATACGGCGCATGGCTATGTTGCACCGGCAAGGGAATGAATTGAATTTTTTCCATGTTGTCGGCAATTTATGTTGCCGCAGCGCAGTGATTCGTTACTAATTGTAGGTCTTGAACTATAACGTGAAGGCAATCCTTAATTCCTTAATATGCATCAAGGAATTGCAGCTTGCCTCGGCGCGAAACTATGCAACGGCTTAGCGAGGTGAAACCACCGTAGCGATGAAACTGAAATTTTACGCCGCGTAATTGCGTAACTTTTCTATATCCATAATCGTGACTTTCCTTCCGCTTACACGAATCAATTGATGCTGACTCAATTCATGCAGGATTCTTGAAAAATGTTCAGGTGTCAGGCTCAGGCGCGATGCGATCACCGTCTTGCTGACTTGCAGCGTGACGAGGTCGCCATCCTCATGAGACTCTCCTTTCAGCAAATAACCGATCACCCGCTGGCTACCGGAGCGCAACGAATATGCCTCGACATCGCTGATAAGAGCGTGAACGCGCCGGCTCAAGCCCGCCAGCATCTTGCGCACAAATGTTGGACTGCGCTCCAGCGCATCGAATACAGCCGCCTTGGAAATATGCAACAGCATCGAATCCGCCAGCGCGTGGGCCGAGACGATATATGGTTTCTCCACGAACATGAGCGCCTCACCGAAACTATGCCCAGGGCCAACAATCTCCACCACCTTTTCGCCGCCTTGCGGCGACGTGGAGGAAAGCTTGATCTGGCCGTACACCACCGTATGGAAACCGACGCAGGGGTCCCCGCGTTGAAATACGACCGCACCACGCGGCACATACAATTCCAATGTGGCTGCCGATATTTGGTCGAGTTCAGTGGGCGCTACTTCATTGAACAACGGCAACTTGGATAGAAAGTCTTGCGCTCTGATTCTGACTGTACTCATACTTTCAAACTTCCTGTACACATATTGGTCTACGTAAAGACCTATTCCAATATTGCTCGTTGTTTCAATATTTATTCCCAGCCATCGCGGTCAGTCGACTCGAATTCCAGCCCGGGGGTTGCCATTTTCGTTAGAACGCGTTGCCCTGCACTACGTTGTACCAGCGGCAATGCGCACGCCCGAACCTGACTCGACCTCTGCGCTCCGATTCACTGAACCTAGAAAAACCTAGAGACGGCAGTAGTTTAGTTTTGGCAATGGAAAAGAATGTTCACACTATGAAGAAAAGTTTGGCAATTTTCTTGACGTAGATCAAATTATTCACAATCCTCCGGCAATCGGAAACAATTGCGTCGCCGGGAGCAACCTGACGCCCACTAAATCCAGATATTCGGCATTTGAGAAGAAATTCGGCGCGTTTTACTGAGGTTTTTGGCAAGTTTCCAGATTCTAGGCACTTCCCATTTATACGTTTTTCAACGCACCGGGAACAACATCCGGTGCCAACGAAGGTAATGCCGCATTGCAGGCTTGTCTTGATTGAAAGTATCAAACCCCGCTCGTATTTTCGTCCATGCGAATTACAAATGCAGGCCAGTAAAGGCGGATAATCGTGCTATCGTGCTGCTAAAGAGTAACCCTGTCCAACGTGAACTAAAGGCGATCAGTATGAAGACCGTACAACAAGAGGTCGATGAACGGACCAATCTGACCGCGTCGAACCAATTTGAATTGTTATTGTTCCGCTTGGGGGGCGATGAGAACGGCGAGCACTCCGAACTATACGGTATCAATGTATTCAAGATACGTGAGATTGTTGCCATGCCGCCCATCACCACTGTCGCCGGTTCGCTGCCGCACATGATGGGCGTGGTCAATCTGCGTGGGCTCATTATTCCGGTCATTGATTTGGCCGGCATAGTCGGGTGCAAACCCAAGACCGGATTGAATATTATCTTGGTGACTGAATTTGCGCGAACCACGCAGGCGTTCGCGGTAGAAACGGTCGAAGAGATCGTTCGATTGGATTGGAGCCAGGTATTGTCGGCAGACGGAAGTGCAGGCGGCGGCATGGTCACCAGCATTGCCAGGCTGGATGGCGATATCGAATCTACCCGCTTGGCGCAAGTACTGGATGTCGAGCAAATATTGCGCCAGATTGCGCCGCCCAGCAGTCCTGATGTCGATAAAGAAACCATCGGCCCGCAGCTGATTTTGCCTCCCGGCGCGGTGATCCTCGCGGCCGACGACTCTGGAACTGCTCGCATGCTCATTGAGGGCGGACTCACTGCAATGGGAGCGCCATACATCATGACAAAAACCGGCAAAGAGGCGTGGGAGCGGCTGCAATCAATTGCCGACACCGCGCAGGCCGAGGGCAAGACCGTGCAAGACAAAGTCGCGCTGATCTTGACCGATCTGGAAATGCCGGAAATGGATGGATTTACGTTGACCCGAAAAATCAAGCAAGATCCCCGCTTCAAATCGATCCCCGTCGTGATTCACTCGTCATTGTCCGGATCAACCAACGAAGACCATGTAAAAAACGTCGGCGCGGATGCCTATGTGGCGAAATTTGACGCTGAAGAGTTGGCTGCGACCATTCGCAAAACGCTCGCGCAATATATGGCTTAATGTGCAAAGACCGGGCTTGCAGCGCCGAAGCGTCCGGTTTTTCGCAACGCGTGTCGAAAATCCAAACGCGTTGCGCCAGATGCTGAAATTCTTCCCTTTCGGTCAGTCAAGGCCACCACCATATTAGCGGACTCCATTATGCAGGCCGCCGACAGTGTCGGCGGCTATTGTATCTCGCCCACTCTTTGCCTCGCGCACCACGCAACAGCCTGAGATGCCAGGATCGGCACAATCCAAAGCCTAAAGAAAGCCAGCTTTTGGCCGATGTTTATAACATGAATTCCCCGCCGTTTTGTTAGTCTCAAATTCATACAGCGCAATAGGAGGCACCCATGACCAAGTCCAATCATCCGACCAAGGAGCAAGTACGGGATTGGATTAAGCATCGGCACGCCGGCCATCATCCGCTGCCCGACATAAAACAGATCCGCCGCGAATTGGGTTGGGAGTTTCACAAGGTTACGCCCAACCGTTAAGGCGCGTTACGGTTCATCTGATGCAGTGCGTCGAGCACGCACGGGTAACGCAAGCGCACTCCCAACTCTGACTTGATGCGTTCGTTGGCGAGCCGGCGCGATTCTGACATAAACGACAACAACATCGGCGATACCTGGTTTTTCAATTCTGCGCGCGGCAAGCGCGGTGGGCAGGGGAGTTGGAATGCCTGCGCGACCGCGTCGAAGTACTCTCCCATTTTCATGTTCGAATCGTCAACCGCGTGATAGACGCGGCACGGGGCTCCACGCAGCAAAGCCAGCATCACAATACGCGCCAAGTCATCTGCGTGAATATGGTTGGTATAAACATCGTCTTGCTCCCGTAGCGCGGGGGTGCCTTTCTTCACACGCTCAAGCGGCAGGCGATTCGCCGCATAAATTCCCGGCACGCGCAGAATCGACAAGTGCCCGCCTGATCTTCTGGCCCACGCACGCAGGGTCTGCTCGGCATCCATACGGCGCCTGGCGCGGGAATTTTGCGGATTCAGCGGGCGCGTCTCGTCCACCAGCATCCCGCCGCAATCGCCGTACACGCCGGTCGTACTAACGTAGACGACAGTCGCGTGCTTCCGTAAAATGGCGGTTAAGTGCCGGGTTCGCGTGTCTTGGACGCCATCCGATTGCGGCGGCGCCAAATGTACAATGAGGGATGCTAGGGGCCCCAGCCTTGCCACGCTCGCCGGCTGATCCAGATCGGCGACAATGGGTATCGCGCCGGCCGCACGCAGTTCATCACGGCGACCGGCCTGACTAGTCACCGCGAATACACGAAAGCGGTTGCGCAGCAAGGGCAGTAGTCGCATGCCAATATCCCCGCAGCCAAGGATCAGCAGCCGCGGCTTGCCGGTTTTATTCATGTGATATTCATCGCTCATTAGCGGGATTGTAGGGAGAAATGATCATTTTGCGCTATTAAATTTTTCATGCATGCGACAACAAGATGAAAAAAATGCGAGAATAGTTACTAGCTGCTTCTTAAGCAAAATCAACAACTTACAGTTTGTCCCTGTGGCCACATAAATTCGCGGTCTCCTCACGAAATTATGCAACATCAGGGTTATAGCTGTATCAACCATCGCTAACCTATGACTTTCCAAGTAACTGTCCAGCCGAGTGGCCGGCAATTTTCCTGCGACGAAGACGAAACCGTTCTAGCTGCAGCGATTCGGGCCGGAGTCGGTTTGCCATATGGCTGCAAAAACGGCGCCTGCGGCAGCTGCAAGGGCAAACTGCTATCTGGTTCAATCACCCAAGGCAAGCATCAGGAAAAAGCGCTTTCGGCGGCCGAGGAAGAGCAAGGACAAGCGCTCTTTTGCTGCGCTATACCGCATGCCGACCTAGTGATCGAGGCGCGCGAAGTGCTTGGTATCGGGGAGTTCCCGATCAAGAAAATGCCGTCCCGCGTCGCAAAAATTGAACGCGTCGCAGACGATGTCATTGTGATGTCGCTGCAATTGCCGGCAAACGAAAGGTTGCAATACCTGGCCGGGCAATATATTGAGTTCCTGCTCAAAGACAACAAGCGCCGCAGCTACAGCATGGCCAACGCACCCTATAAGGATGAACACATTACCGTGCACATTCGCCATATGCCCGGCGGCCTATTCACCGACCATGTGTTCGGCGCGATGAAAGAACGCGATATCCTGCGCTTCGAAGGGCCGTTAGGTACCTTCTTCCTACGCGAAGATTCGGACAAACCGATGGTATTGCTGGCTTCCGGCACCGGCTTTGCGCCAATCAAGGCGATCATCGAACAGGCCGCGCATAATAAAACCATGCGCCCGATCGTCCTGTATTGGGGCGGACGCCGTCCCAAGGACTTGTATATGAATGACTTGTGCGAAGAGTGGGCGCGCACCTTACCCAACTTTCGCTATATTCCGGTGGTCTCCGGTTCATTGCCGGAAGATCAATGGACGGGACGGTCGGGCTTTGTACACCAGGCGGTGATCGACGATCTGCCGGATATGTCCGGCTATCAGGTATACGCTTGCGGAGCGCCGATCGTGGTCGATTCAGCCAAGCGCGACTTCGTCGCGCTGTGCCGGTTGCCGGAAGAAGAGTTTTATGCGGACTCGTTCACTTCGGAAGCCGATTTGGCAAGGTAGTATTGTTCGAACATCGTAACCCGGACATCTCAGAACAATCGAACGCACAGCCGGGAGCCTGCATCCGGTTTGCGGATTCACCGGACCGGCAATTCATGTTCGCGCCGCGTTGCACGAATCTGGCTTGCTTCCGAGGTTCGGTCGCACGCGCCTCGGCTGCCGGCAACACTTCCTCCAACTTCCATTCCCGGGCCTGTCGCCGCTCTTTTCCCGCAGTGCATCGTTTGCCTATAGCAAGTTCCTTGGTTGCCATCGATCATGGCGTCGATTGCTTGATCGGCACGCAATTTTGCAGCCTTGAGGTAACGCAGAAAACGTCATTTTTTCCTGTAGGAAACGGATGCGACATACGATTGTTTCATCTACGCGTCACCATGCTGCATTGCGCCTAGCAATTATCAAAGCATTCACTTAGTATTCAAATACCGAGCAAACGCTCGGTATTTGAATACACTAAAATATCCCTCAAACCCTGTGGCAGCCGACAGATATATTTTGCCGCCTGTTCAAGTAGTCGATTAAGGAGGTGTGCAACCAAAGGAGTGACCAATCCGCCGAAGTAAATAAAAAATACCAATTCCATTCATGGAGACAAAAATGAACGCATCACGCTGGAAATTTCTGCTTGCATTTCTATTGGCAACCCTCGTTCTTCCAGCCCAATCCTGGGCTACCGGTTATACCCAAACCAAATACCCGATCGTACTTGTACACGGTCTTTTCGGATTCGATAACATCGGCCCGGTTGAATATTTCTATAACATCCCAGCAGCCTTGCGTTCTGGCGGCGCGCAGGTCTATGTCTCGCAAGTTTCCGCCGCCAACAGCACCGAGGTGCGCGGTGAGCAACTGCTGGTTGAGATACAGCAAATCCTCGCTGCCACCGGCGCCACCAAAGTCAATCTGATCGGTCATAGCCACGGCGGTCCCACCGCCCGTTATGTCGCTTCGATAAGACCGGATCTGGTTGCCTCGGTGAGCACGGTCGGCGGCGTCAACAAGGGCTCGCCGGTGGCCGACATGCTGCTCGGCATCGCACCCGCCGGTTCTTTATCCCGCACGGTTCTGGGCAGTATCACCACCGGGCTTGCGGAATTGATCAGCTTCCTGTCCGGCGCCCCTACGCTACCGCAAAACGCCATCGCCGCGGCTACCTCGCTCAGCACCGCAGGCACGCTCAAATTCAATGCAGCGCATCCGCAAGGCGTACCGACCACCGCGTGCGGTCAGGGTGCCAGCCAAGTCAGCGGAGTGTATTACTTCTCATGGAGCGGTACCCAGCCCGCCACCAATATCTTCGATATCACGGACCCGTTTCTGGTATTGACGTCGCTGGCATTTGCTGGCGCATCCAATGACGGATTGGTGGGTTCATGTTCCAGTCATCTTGGCACCGTTATCCGCGACAACTATGGCATGAATCATCTGGATGAAGTCAATCAGACGATTGGCTTGGTCAATATCTTTGAGACCAGCCCGGTCACAGTATTCCGTCAGCAAGCGAATCGATTGCAGGGTCTCGGCCTGTAACAAGACGGAAACAACGCTGAAATGAAAACTAGAACGTTAATAGTGTTAAGTTCGGTGGCGCTGGTCGCCACCGTTTTTTTGGGCATCATGCTGACCCGTCCGGCTGAACATATCCCGCCGAAAGTGATGGCAGAGCCGGATATGTTCGCTTTCGTCCACTCGATGACCGGCACCAGACCGGACGGCAACCTTACGGTCACGGCCGACGACGCATTAGTGGCGGACGTCGAACTAAGACGCATGTTCGACTACTATCTTGGCGCAATCGGCGAAAAGAATATCGACCAAATTCGCGCGGAAATCGAACTTGAACTTGACCGCAAGCTCAAGCCAGTTCCAGCGGTGCAAGCCAAGCGACTGCTGACGCGCTACATTGATTACAAACGCGCACTGGTCGACGTGGAAAAGAACCCGCAAACCCCAAGTTCCGGCATCGGGCCGGTGCGCGCCCGCCTGTTGGCAATGCAACAAATGCGTGCGCGCTTTTTCACGCCTAAGGAAGTGGAAAGCATGTTCGGCTTCGACGACGCTTACGACACGGACGCGGTGGCCCGCCTGGAAATCAACCAGGATGCCGGCCTCAGCGCAGCACAAAAGAAAGTCAAACTTGCAGCACTGGATGCCGCCATGTCGCCGGCCTTGCGCGAAGCGCGCGAGGCCCCGCTGAAGGTCGCCAGAATGGAGGAATCGGCACAAAAGATGCGGGCCGGCGGCGCCAGTGAGGACGACGTTTATCGTATGCGCGCCAAAGCTTTTTCGCCGGAAGCGGCAGCACGCCTGGCTGCGGTGGATCAGGAAACCCTGAATTGGAAAAACCGCATCGCCTCGTATCTGGCCGCACGCAACAACCTGATCGGCAACCCCACATTATCCGACGCAGACCGCCAGACTGCTTTGCAGCAATTGCGCGATGCGCAGTTCAGCGCCGACGAGCAGAAGCGCTTGGCTGCGTATGAGTAGACAAGCAAGTCTACCAGTAGGCCGATCGGGATTTATTGTATAGTAGAGACGAGTCGCCGCCTTTGTTCGGCACTTGGGGTGCGACCGATCAACTTAAAGGACATTCATGGTACTGCTTGAATTTTCGATGTCGCCAATGACTGAAGGCGAAAGCGTGAGCGCCTATGTCGCACGTTCGCTCGATATCATAGACAAGAGCGGATTGCCCTATCAGCTTACGCCGATGGGGACCATCATCGAAGGCGAATGGACCGACGTGATGGCCGTCGTCACCGCCTGCTTCGAAACCATGAGTGCGGACTGCAATCGGGTTGGAACCCACATCAANNATCAAGATCGATTACCGGGCCGGACCGGGCGGCCGCCTGAAGTCCAAGGTCGACTCAGTGCAAAAGAAACTCGGACGAAAGCTTTCGACCTGACCAGGTAACTTTACATTGAATGGCCGCTTGCCGGAAACCCGTATGTCGTGCTGGATCGCATTCCGCCGGTCGCGCTGACCGCCCCGGCTAGTGTGATGTTGCATGCTAGACCCACGGGCCGTTGGTCGACGGCTGCCAAGGCGTGCCGCTGTCGCTTAGAAACATGCCGATCACAAAGCTCAATACCGTGATGAATATGCTGGCGAAGAAGGCGGTCCAAAATCCGGAAATCGTGAAACCGCGAACCAGCGCGGAAACCAGCAGCAGCATCAGCGCG
>PKWO01000518.1:12079-17056 GCA_003132085.1 Oxalobacteraceae bacterium
GACAAAGACGTTACGCCCCAGTGGAGCAGGAATGGTATCAGGTTGTCGAGCATGCGTAGCGTCCTTGACTATAACGGTATAGATTATCATATCGACCGGTAGCTGGAGTGTCGAATTTGCAAAAGTCGATTTTGCAAAAGCTTATGCGGCCCTCTCAGGGCTTTCCGAAAACCTGAGCGCGGTGGTCTCCATACGATCCATTGGTTCAAATCCGGCTCAACCCGTCAATGCCTCCCGCGCTTGCAAATCCGCGTGATACGACGATCGCACCATCGGTCCCGACGCCACGTGCGTAAAGCCCATCTGCTGACCCTTCACGCGTAGTGCATCAAACTCTTGCGGTGTCGCGTAACGCTGTACCGGCAGATGATGCGCGCTCGGTTGCAGATACTGGCCCAACGTGAGCATGCCGACGCCGTGCGCGCGCATGTCTTGCATTACCTGTTCAACCTCTTCGAGGGTTTCACCCAGGCCCAGCATCAGGCCGGACTTGGTCGGCACCTCGGGGTGCTGTACCTTGAACTGCTGCAACAGCCGCAGCGAATTGACGTAGTCCGCGCCGGGACGCGCTTGTTTGTAAAGGCGCGGGGCGGTTTCCAGGTTATGGTTGAAAATATCGGGCGGCGCCTGCCGCAAAATCTCCAGCGCGGCATCCACCCGGCCGCGAAAGTCGGGAGTCAGGATTTCGATGATGATGCCGGGGTTGATTTGACGCGTTTCTTGTATGCAGGCAGAAAAATGTGCGGCGCCGCCATCGCGCAAATCATCGCGATCGACCGACGTAATGACCACATATTTCAAGCCCATGGCCTTGATGGTGTTGGCCAGATTTTTCGGTTCTTCCGCATCGAGCGGATTTGGGCGGCCGTGTCCGACGTCGCAAAACGGACAGCGGCGGGTGCAGATGTCGCCCATGATCATGAAGGTTGCAGTGCCGCTCTTGAAACATTCGCCGATGTTGGGGCAGTTGGCTTCTTCGCATACGGTGTGCAGACGATTTTCGCGCAAGACGGCCTTCAGGCGCAGCACTTCCTTCGTGCCGGTGAACTCGGCGCGTATCCACGCCGGCTTGCGCAGGTATTGCGACGGTTCGGTCGGAATAATCTTGATCGGAATGCGCGCCATCTTGGCCGCACCCCGCAGCTTTTCGCCGGCTTGCACAGATCGTGGCGTGGTTGGCGTTTCGAGGCTCTCCTTTGGTTCGCTCATCGAATTTCCTTCAACCGCGGAAATAGCGTTGCGGCGTGAATGGAGTCTTGGCGACCTCAACGGCGACCGGCTTGCCGCGCACGATAGCATGCAATGCGGTACCTAGTGTGGCGTAAGCGATGTCTACATAACCCATCGCGACCGGGCCATTGATGGTCGGACCGAAACCGCCGCTGGTCACTTTGCCGATCACGCGACCTTCGGCATCGACCAGCTCCGCGCCTTCGCGCACCGGCATGCGGTCTTTTGCCAGCAGGCCGACTCGTTTACGCGCCACGCCCTCGGCCAATTGGCGCAAGATGATGTCGGCACCCGGGTAACCGCCGGGGCGCGCGCCACCGGCGCGGCGCGCCTTGGAAAGAGCCCAGGCCAGGCTGGCCTCGACCGGCGTGGTGCCGTCATCCATATCGTGACCGTACAGGCACAACCCGGCTTCCAAGCGCAGAGAATCGCGCGCGCCGAGGCCGATCGGCGCCACTTCCGGTTGCGCCAGCAACAGGCGGGCCAACTCTTCAGCCTGCGCATCCGGCACGGAAATTTCGAAACCGTCTTCACCCGTATAGCCGGAACGGCTGACGAAACATTCGACGCCGACCAGCGTCAACTTGGCCGTATCCATGAAAATCATCTTGGCAGTTTGCGCAGCCAAGCGTGCCATCACGGCGGCAGCGGCCGGCCCTTGCAACGCCAGCAGCGCGCGGTCGCTCAATTCCTCAATCTTGCAACGCTCGCTCAAGTGCTTGCGCAAATGGGCCACGTCCTGCTGTTTGCATGCGGCATTGACAACCACGAACAAGTGGTCGCCGCCATTGGATACCATCAGATCATCCAGAATGCCGCCATGCTCGTTGGTGAACATCGCATAGCGCTGGCAGTTGACGCCAAGATCGACGATGTCCACCGGCACCAGCGTTTCGAGAGCAGCCGCCGCATCGGCACCGGACAGGCGCACCTGGCCCATGTGAGAAACGTCGAACAACCCGGCCTGGGTACGCGTGTGATTGTGCTCCTTCAATACCCCGGTCGGATATTGCACAGGCATCGAATAGCCTGCAAACGGAACCATCTTGGCGCCCAATTCCAGATGCAACTTATACAGCGGGGTAGTGGCCAATTTTGGTGCGGTGGTGTTCATGTATACGATTCCTTACTGGTTGGAAAAAGACCGAAGCATCAGCATTCGATCACATTAACCGCGAGCCCGCCGCGTGCGGTCTCCTTGTACTTGAGCTTCATATCGGCACCGGTTTCGCGCATGGTCTTGATCACCTTGTCGAGCGACACATGATGCTGACCGTCGCCGCGCAATGCCATGCGTGACGCATTGATGGCCTTGATCGAACCCATCGCATTGCGTTCGATGCAGGGCACTTGCACCAGCCCGCCGATCGGGTCGCACGTCAACCCAAGATTGTGCTCCATGCCGATCTCGGCAGCGTTTTCGACCTGCTCGGGCGTGCCGCCCATGACTTCGGCGAGCGCGCCTGCGGCCATCGAACAGGCGACGCCGACTTCTCCCTGGCAGCCGACTTCAGCACCCGAGATGGAGGCGTTTTCCTTGTACAGGATGCCGATCGCAGCGGCGCAGAGCAAGAAACGGACGACGCCGTCGTCATTGGCGCCGGCGACGAAACGTTGATAATAGTGCAGCACGGCCGGCACAATGCCGGCTGCGCCATTGGTCGGTGCGGTAACCACGCGCCCGCCGGCGGCGTTTTCTTCATTGACGGCCAGTGCGTACAGATTGACCCAGTCGAGCGTGGTGAGCGGGTCGCGCAAGCTCATTTCGGGTTGGCTCGATAAAGTGCGGAACAATTCCGCCGCGCGCCGCCGCACCTTGAGTCCGCCCGGCAAGATGCCTTCGGTCCGGCAACCACGTTTGACGCAGTCTTGCATGACCTGCCAAATATTCAACAAACCGGCCCGCGTCTCCTCTTCAGGCCGCCATGCCTTTTCGTTTTCCAGCATCAGTTGGCTGACGGAGAACCTGTGTTCGCCGCATAGCCGCAGCAACTCGGCGGCGCTTTTGAACGGATAACGCAGCGTCGTCGTGTCCGGTACGATGCGGTCCTTGCCGGCCGCATCTTCGTTGACCACAAAGCCACCGCCGACCGAGTAGTAAACCTTGGCCTGTATCTGCGTGCCGCCGGCGTCAAATGCCGTGAAGCGCATGCCGTTCGGATGGAACGGCAACGACTGGCGTTTGTAAAACAAGAACTGCTCGCTTTCGTTGAAAGGGATTTCCTTTTCGCCGAGCAGGTTGAGGCGCTTGCCGCCTCTGATCTGGGCCAGTTTATCGGCCACGGTCTCCGTATCGATCAGGTCGGGCGCCTCCCCTTGCAACCCGAGCAGCACCGCCTTGTCGCTCCCGTGTCCTTTTCCGGTCGCGCCTAGCGAGCCATATAATTCGGCCTTGATGGATTCGGTCTGCGCCAGCAGTCCGTGCTCTTTGAGTCCGGTTGCGAACAACAGCGCAGCACGCATCGGCCCTACCGTGTGCGAGCTCGAAGGACCGATGCCGATCTTGAACAATTCAAAAACACTGATAGCCATTTTTGGAAATCCTGCAAGTGTAATCCCTACTCGTAATCGGATAGCGGCGGGCACGAGCAAACCAGGTTGCGATCGCCGTAGACATTATCCACACGACCGACCGGCGGCCAATATTTGCTGCCTTGCTTCAACGATTTGACCGGGAATACCGCCTGTTCGCGGCTGTAGGCGCGATCCCATTCGCCGGCGATATCCATTGCGGTATGCGGCGCATGCCGCAACGCAGTGTCTTCCGCCTTGATGCTGCCGTTTTCCACTGCGCGAATTTCTTCGCGAATCGCGATCATCGCATTGCAAAAGCGGTCGAGTTCGTCCTTCGATTCGCTTTCGGTCGGCTCTATCATCAAGGTACCGGGTACCGGGAAAGACATAGTCGGCGCATGGAAACCGAAGTCCATCAGGCGCTTGGCCATATCGTCAACCGTGATGCCGGTCTTGTCCTTCAACGGACGTAAATCGACGATGCATTCGTGCGCAACGATGCCATTTTCGCCTGCGTACAAAATCGGGTAATGCGGCGCCAGGCGTCGGGCAATGTAGTTGGCGTTGAGAATCGCCATTTCGCTCGCTTTCTTCAACCCTTGGCGCCCCATCAGTGCAATATAAGCCCAACTGATCGGCAAGATGCTGGCGCTGCCCCNNTCATGTTGGCGCCGTCGATATATACTTGGCCGCCATTGGCGTGCACGATATCGCAAATTTCGCGGATGGCTTCCTCGAATACGCCGTGCGTCGATGGATAAGTCACCATCAACGCGGCCAGATCGGCAGCGTGCAGCTCGGCCTTGTGCTTCAGATCCGCTACGTCGACATTGCCGCGTTCGTCGCACTTGACAACGACCACCTGCATCCCCGCCATGTGAGCGCTGGCAGGATTGGTGCCGTGTGCCGAACTGGGGATCAGACAGACGCTTCGGTGGTCGTCGCCGCGGCTCTTGTGATATGCACGGATCGCCAGCAAACCTGCATATTCGCCTTGCGAGCCGGCGTTCGGTTGCAGCGAGACTGCATCGTAACCGGTACAGGCGATCAACATCTGTTCCAGTTCGGCAATCAGTTGCTGATAACCCTGCGTTTGATCGAGCGGCGCAAATGGATGAATGGCACCGAATTCCTTCCAGGTGACCGGAATCATCTCGGTCGTGGCGTTCAATTTCATCGTGCATGAACCGAGCGGGATCATGGTACGGTCGAGCGCCAAGTCCTTGTCGGCCA
>PKWO01000380.1 GCA_003132085.1 Oxalobacteraceae bacterium
CATTGGGTCTTTTGACGGCGGCGAATTTTCCGGTTTCGAGTGTGTTCATGGGGAGCTGAAGTGGTCAAATGAAGTGACGTTGATATCAAGCGGCAGGCCGGAGTCGTCCAGCAGACGCAATCCGGGCGCAGCCTCGATGCGGCCGATCCGGGTTACCGATACGGCAGCCCCCGACGCTGCGGCCAGCACTTCATGTCGTCGTTCGGGCGCGGCGGTAAAGCACAATTCATAGTCGTCGCCGCCCGCCAGACTAAAGCGGCGCCGTAGCGCTTGCGGTTGTCGACTCAGTATCGGTCCGGCCGGCAGTGCATCGACCTGCAGGCTTGCGCCGACTTGGGAGCGGTCCAGGATATGTTGCAAGTCGCCGCTCAGCCCGTCGGAAATATCGATCGCCGCATGGGCGACGCCGCGCAGGCGCATTCCCAACGCGACACGCGGAATTGGTAGATGCATGCGTTCAGCCGCGGCCTCTTGTGCCGCACTATCCAATACCCATTCGCCCCGACAACCGGCCAAGGCCAGCCGTGNNGTGCATCGCCGAGCGTACCGGATACCCATACATCGTCGCCGACGCGCGCTTGGTCGCGGCGCAGCGCGCCGCCGGACGGGACTTCGCCGAAAATCGTGATGCAGATATTGAGCGGCCCTCTGGTCGTATCGCCGCCGATCAGGTCGCAGTCATGCTGATCGGCCAATGCAAATAGTCCGTCTGAAAATGCCGCCAGCCAGTCGCAATTCGCTTCAGGCAGAGCCAACGCGAGGGTGAAGGCAAGCGGCTTGGCACCCATCGCCGCCAAGTCGGAAAGATTGACTGNNGCTTTCGACCAACATGTCGGTCGAGATCGCCAGTTGCATGCCTGGCGCAGGGGTCATCAGCGCGCAATCGTCGCCGACGCCCAGCGCAATCCGGTCGGCACGGCGCACCGGACGGGTGAAGTAGTTGGCAATCAAGTCGAATTCGGACAGCATTTCGGCATTGTACCGAATGGCGGCGCTTTCGCTTCATCTTCCGTGAATCTGGAATCGTCCGGTGCGCGCCAGACGCCAACCCACTTGCGGGGGTCGCGTCAACGCTTATACCAATGTGGCGGGCAATTCCGCCGTTTTTCGCTGGCCCAACTCAGCCAACAATTGCTGGCGAACGCCAGCCTCCTGCGGCGCGACGCCAAATCCGACCATCATCCCTTGGGCATCATAAAATCTGGACACCGTGGCTGCGCCGTGGCTGGCGACGCACCACCGGCCGGATGCAATCAAGTGCAANNAGCTCGGGGTCTTGACGATGATTGGCGCGGGTTTCAGGTCGATCATCGTGGCGGTGCCGGATAATGTGCGGGCAATCGCCCGGGCAGCCGTCATCAACGGTGCGATATAAGGCAGAGTACGGGTGCCTCCATCGAGTTCGGAAGTATACTCGGCGCAGTCTCCCAGCGCATAAATATCGCGTACATTGGTTTGGCCGAAAGCGTCGACCAAGATGCCGCGGCCGGTCGCCAGGTTTGCCGCCTTTGCCAACGTCAGGTCAGGGCGCAATCCGACTGCCGATAACACTAGGTCGACCGTGATCGTGCTGTGATCGGCCAGGCGCACTTCCAGACCGTCGGTGGTCTCGCTTATCTGGTTGGCGGTGGTGCCGAGCCGCAGCGCAATGCCGCGCGCAGTAAGTGCCGCGGCCAAGCCTTGCGACAAGGCCGGCGGGGCGATGGCTGCCAACGGGAGCGGATTTGGATCGATCAGCGTGACCGCGTGCCCGGCGCCGGCGAGGTCGTCGGCAAATTCGCAACCGATCAAGCCCGCACCGAGGATCGCTATACGGCTGGTTGCCGCGCCGGGCTTTGCGGCAAGGCGGGAACGGAAGGCGTGGTAGTCATCCAGGTGATTTACCGATAGCACTTGAGCCGCCGCGTCACCGCCGAGAGGGAGACGAATCGGCGCCGCACCAACCGCGATGACCAATTTTTCATATTCATGGTCGCCCGCTGCAGTGGTGACAAACTTGCGTCTGCCATCAATGCCGACGACACCTGTTGCAGTAAGAACCGTCGCGTCCAATTGGGTTGCCATTTGTTCCGAACGCTGATTCAACAGTTGTTGCGCCGATTTGCCTTGCGCGAACGCGTTCGACAACATCGGCTTTGAATAAAATCCGCCATTGTCGGCGGTAACGATCAACAGCGGGCAGGTTTTGTCCAGCTTGCGTAATTCGCGCGCGATGGTATAGCCGGCCAACCCGGCGCCGACAATGATGATCGGTTTCATATTAGATTTGCACCATATCGAAGTCGGCTTTGGCGACGCCGCAGTCCGGGCATTCCCAATCCGCCGGAATGTCGACCCATTTGGTGCCCGGCGCGATGCCGTCTTCAGGCATACCGGCCGTCTCGTCATAGATAAATCCGCATACTACGCATTGATAGGTTTTCATTTACATTTCCTTTTATGTTGAATTGATCGAGTTCGGTTGACGCTTAAGCTGCTGTCGGGTTTTGCAACGTGGCCAGCGCGGCGCGGTAGTGGTTTGCATGCCGTTCTTCGACTTTAGCTAACGCCGCGAAGCGTTTGGCAGCGGTTTCCAGTATGTGTTTGAAGTTTGCCGCATGTTCTTTCGATTCGGCAATTTGTTGGTCGAATTCGGATACCGCGGCCTGATTGCCTTCTTCCACGGCAAGATGGCGGAATTTGGGATACATTTCGGTGTACTCGTAGGTTTCGCCCTCAATGGCGATTTCCAATGCCTTGGCCGGCGTCAATTGTGCCTTCGGGTAAAGCAGGTCGAGGTGACCGAACGCATGCATGACTTCCTGAGCGGCGGTTTCTTCGAAGATTGCGGCCACATCGTGGGCGCCGGCATCGCGTGCCAATTTGGCGAAATAACGGTATTTAATATGCGCCATCGATTCCCCGGCAAACGCGGACTCGAGGTTTTCAATGGTGACTGATTTGGGACTGGCATTCTGGTTGTTCATGTGAAGCTCCTATTGGGTTAAGGTTTTCGTTCAGTTAATACCAATTAACTTGTGACTGATAATAGTACTTCTCTATTGATATATAAAATTGATTATAATTATAATTTCAATAGTTTTTATGAATAAAGAGAAAAAATAGATGTTCCCAGTTATGTATAAATCATGTGATGCGTACAAATACGTATAAAGCGGCACTACCCCCTCTGATAAAATCACAGACTTTCCGATAGCACACAGGAAGGCCGCAGAGTATGGAATCCCCGATTGAGCAAAAAGAAGAACTTCGCCAACAACTTAGGCTCGCCGCGCTCGAATATCATGAGTTTCCGACGCCAGGAAAAATCAGCGTCACACCGACCAAGCAACTGACCAACCAACGCGACCTGGCGTTGGCCTATTCACCGGGGGTTGCTTCTGCGTGCGAAGAGATTGTGGCCGACCCTGCGAATGCGTTTAAATACACCGCGCGCGGCAATTTGGTGGCGGTGATCACCAATGGCACGGCGGTGCTGGGTTTGGGTAATATTGGCCCGCTGGCGGCCAAGCCGGTCATGGAGGGAAAGGCCGTTCTGTTCAAGAAATTTGCCGGTATCGACGTTTTCGACATTGAAATCAACGAACTGGATCCGGACAAGTTGTGCGACATCATTGCGTCGCTGGAGCCGACTTTCGGTGGTGTCAACCTGGAAGATATCAAGGCGCCCGAATGTTTTTACATTGAACGCAAGTTGCGCGGACGCATGAAAATTCCTGTGTTTCATGATGATCAGCATGGCACCGCGATTATCGTCGGTGCGGCGATCCTGAATGGCTTGAAAGTTGTCGGCAAAGACATCAAGCATTGCAAACTGGTGGTTTCCGGCGCCGGCGCCGCCGCGCTGGCTTGCCTGGATTTGATCGTCGATCTGGGTTTTCCCATTGAGAACATTTATGTTACCGATTTGGCCGGCGTTGTCTACCAAGGTCGTGTCGAACTGATGGACCCGGAAAAAGAGCGCTTTGCCCGTCCGACCGAGGCTCGCACTTTGGCAGAAGTCATTCCGGGCGCCGATATTTTCCTGGGATTGTCCGCCGGCGGTGTGTTACAGCCGGAAATGGTCAAGAACATGGCGGCCAAACCGCTGATATTGGCGCTTGCCAATCCGACACCGGAGATATTGCCGGAAGAGGTGATGGCGGTGCGCAGCGATGCAATCATCGCGACCGGCCGTTCGGATTACCCGAATCAAGTCAACAACGTGTTGTGTTTCCCGTATATTTTCCGCGGCGCGCTCGATTGCGGTGCCACGACCATTACGCGCGAGATGGAAATCGCGTCGGTGCGGGCGATTGCCGAGTTGGCGCAGGCGGAGCAATCCGATATAGTCGCAACCACTTATGGGATCACCGATCTGTGTTTTGGCCCCGAATACATCATTCCGAAACCTTTCGATCCGCGCTTGATGATCAAGATTGCGCCTGCCGTCGCCAAGGCAGCGGAAGATTCCGGGGTTGCGGCGCGGCC
>PKWO01000256.1 GCA_003132085.1 Oxalobacteraceae bacterium
CCAGCGGCTGAATAGTCACAAGTTTCGCGTTTCTTCTACAATAGCACGCCTCGGAATTTCAGACGATTGGGCTCGGCATCATCTTATTGTGCATCGCAATACGTCGGCACCGTAAAATCGTCAGGCCGGCAACCGTCGGCCGACGCGGCGCCAGGCGCCGACTTTCGGAAAATGGCAATCGTGCTCAACCAGCCATGCATGTGGGGGGATTGCTGGATAGCGCGCAAAACACGCGCATTGAAGTATGGAAGGCTATATCTACGTATGATCAAGCCGGGTATGCACCGCATTCAACTCTTGTTGCAGTTCATCGATGCGTTGCATCAGCGTCAGGGCCAGCGCTACGCCATGCAGGTCGAGTTCGAAATCGTCGCGAAGCCTGCGGGCGGTGTTTGCGGTAACGACGTAACGCAGGTAAAACGACTTCGGCTGCGCGTTGTCGTCCACCGGGACAATGACGCCACTTTCAATCAGATCATCGACCTCTTCGGCCGACAAGCCGGACACCTCTGCCAAATGTTGTGCCGAACAGACAGCGTGGTCATTGAGCCATATCCATTCAGAAAGATTGACCTTCATTTCGCCTCCTTTTTGAAGTGCTCGCGCACCTTGAAATCGGAAGCGACGGCAAGCTGCTCGTACAGTTCCTTTTCACGTTCGCTCACTTTCTTAGGCACCATTATCTGTACCGTTGCATACAGATCTCCCGCGCCCCCATCCGGAGAACGCAGTCCGCGCCCGGCAAGGCGGAGTCGTTGCCCGGAAGAGGTTCCCGGCTTGATGTTGAGTTCCACATCGCCGCCCAACGTCGGAATCTCGACAGCCGCACCCAGCGCCGCCTCCCAAGGCGTCAGCGACAGATCGAAGTACAGGTCGCGTTCACTTATCCGGTATAGCGGATGCGGCGCAATCGTCAGCACGATATACAGGTCACCGGACTTACCGCCGTTGCGGCCCGGTCCCCCTTTGCCGGCGAGTCGCAAACGCTGTCCCGACATCGCACCTTTTGGTATATTGACGCGGAAGGTATGCGATACGCGATGTGGCAAGCCGTTCTCGTCGTATTCTGGCACTTCCACCGCGACATCCGTTTCGCCGCCGCTATAGATTTTTTCCAGCGAGAGCGGGACTGACACTGAATAATCCTCACCCGGCTGCGGGAAACTTGTAAATTCGCGCTCCCGTCCGCCACCGTGACCGCCCGACCTGAAAGCATTCAAGATGTCGGAAATGTCCACATCGTCGAAGGCGGAGGCGCCGGCGCCATAACGTTGCTGCCACTCAGGGGGCGGCGCAAAGTTCTCGCCGGCCGGACGCTTGCCCAGGTCGTCGTATTCTTGGCGCTTTTCCGGATTTTTCAGTGTCGCATAGGCCTCTGCGATTTCCTTGAATTTTTCTTCGCCTTTGGGGTCCTTGGAAACATCCGGATGATACTTATGCGCGAGCTTCCGATATGCCTTCTTGATGTCGTCGATCGAGGCCGTCCGTTCGATGCCCAACGCTTGATAATAGTCCTTGTATTTCATCGGAATCCTACGTCGAACGTGAAACAGTTGCGCAGAGCCATAGCGAGAATCATCGCGATCCGGCAGAATGTATCGACAAAAGGCGAATGCATGGTCGGCGCGAGCGCACGTCGGTCCGCCATGCGCGGCATCAAAAAGAACAATTCTTCCCCTCCCGCATCGATGCCATAAGTAATGCTATAAGCAATGCTATACAGGGCGTAATTTTAGAGTTTTGACCATGTTTTGAATTTGATCTACATCAACTTCGTCCAAGGTATATGTCAGTGACGTCTGAGTACCGCCTTGATCGCTTCGGTAGCGTCGCCGGCGGTCCGCTCCATCTTGGCGGAAATCTTCTTTTCGATTCCTCGCTGTTGTAATTCCCAATTGCCGATCAGTTTGCCAGTCTCTTCTTCCAGCCTTCCTGCCAACCCTCGCACGGTTCCCCTGACTTGCTTTCTGTTCATGTTAGCGACTCCCGATTAGTCTCTGATAGGTCAAAACGGAATCGCGCAGGAAAAATAAATTACCTGCATCAATAGACTTCCGCCACTTTGCAATACAAAAACCTCCACCCTCTAGAGCCGGGCAAAACAACTTGAACATGATTGTGCTGAACCTTAGAAGCCGCGTCGGGCCAAGTTAGCCCAGATTTGATGGAGTCTGTTGCCGTTCCCTGCCGCTTTCTCGATTTATCGTCCAGATTCGATCGACCTTTCCCGATATCAATAACGCTGCAACTGTCGCCATCGGCTTAATTGCATTCGCGCCAGACAAACGGCTTTGGCGGCTCGCTTTTTGTACCGGCAACGGCAGTATTTCAACTTCATAACTCCGCGTCCGGTTCAGGGCGAAGTCTTTGTCGTTGCGCAGACTTCGGAACAGCACCTTGATGCGATTGACGAATGGCAGTCTTAGGTTCACGCTTTTCTCCTTGTGAATCCGGCCCCCGATCGAAACATCGGCCCCCAGAAATTCCGACTCAAGCCCTTTATGTCTATTGTCCATGTACATGCCATAGGCATCGCGTTTTCCGTTGATCATTTTTTGATTCCTCATGATAGCGTGCACAGTTAATACAGATCGGCTCGCGGAGATCCGAGCGAAAATTCTCCCCTGTTTTTGCCGCTTGCTTGATCACCAAGACTTCACCGCAAGCAAGAAACCGGTAAAAACAGCAGGACAGATGCAATGATTTTGCTGAATCTCCCCAAGTTCGAACAGTTCACAGCATAGAATCAAATTTTCGGCCGATCTGTGCGGTGTCGCACAGATGGCGAAATCCCGGCGATTTGGCAATTGTCCAGGTACCGGGGGACGACGAATAAGGCCACTATATTTCTGCAAAATGCTCAGAAATCCCAACCGCCCGCTGATTCGATCTATGATAGGCATATCAACCGCACAGGAGAAATACGATGACCGCTTCCAGCGTAAGACTGCTTATCTCACCGCTTATCTCANNCACCGCTTATCTCACCGCTTATTTCACCGCAGAGCTGACCATGAGTGCAACACGGACCGAGCGCGACTCCTTCGGCGCGATCGAGGTAGCGGCCGATCGGCTCTGGGGCGCGCAAACGCAGCGTTCGCTAGAAAACTTCGCCATCTCCAGCGAGCAGATGCCGGAGGCACTCGTGCACGCCCTCGCCGCGGTAAAGTCCGCCTGCGCGCAGGTCAATCACGACCTTGGGTTGTTGCCCGACGATAAGGCCGCAGCCATCGTCTCCGCCGCAGAGGAAATACTGGCAGGTCGCCATCGGCAGGAGTTTCCGCTGTCCGTCTGGCAGACCGGGTCGGGTACACAAACCAATATGAACGTGAACGAGGTATTGGCAAACCGCGCGTCCGAACTGCTCGGCGGCGAGCGCGGCCAGAACCGCCGCGTGCATCCCAACGACGATGTCAATCTCGGGCAATCGTCGAATGACGTTTTTCCCACCGCCATGCACCTGGCCGCCGTTCTCGGTATCGTCCGCTTGCTGCAACCGGCACTAGACCGGCTACGCGCGACGCTGGCGGCGAAATCCGACATCTTNNCCAGCTCGACCACGCCAAATTGATTATCGCCGCCGCGCTGACTTCGCTATACCCGCTCGCCGTAGGCGGCACCGCGGTTGGAACGGGCCTCAATACGCACTCGCAATTCGGTTCACGCGTGGCGGCGGAACTTGCCCGCACCAGTGCGCTGCCCTTCGTCGGTGCTTCCAACAAGTTCGCGGCGCTGGCCGCTCACGACGGTCTCGTCGCTGCCCACGGCGCCCTCAAAACGCTCGCGGTTGCCCTGATGAAAATTGCCAACGATATTCGCTGGCTGGCCTCCGGGCCACGCTCAGGGTTCGGTGAGATCAGCATCCCCGAAAAC
>PKWO01000462.1 GCA_003132085.1 Oxalobacteraceae bacterium
GTTCGACCGGCAAGCAGGGCTTTAATCGCAACCTGACGGTGGCTGAAATTATCGGTCAGTTGTGGATGGCGGAATTTGAGTTACGCAAGACCAAGGGTATTGAGCCGGGTCCGAAAGGCGAGCGCCAAATCACGAACGTGGTGATGATGGGCATGGGCGAGCCTCTATTGAATTTTGACCCCACCGTTACTGCGCTCAAGCTGATGCTCGACGACAACGCTTACGGCTTGTCGCGGCGGCGCGTGACGTTATCGACCAGCGGCGTGGTGCCGATGATTGATCGGCTGGCGCAAGAGTGTCCGGTGGCGTTGGCGGTGTCATTGCATGCGTCGAACGACGCGTTGCGAGATAGTTTGGTGCCGCTCAACAAAAAGTATCCGTTAAGCGAATTGATGGCGGCCTGCAAACGCTACCTGGAATATGCGCCCCGCGATTTCGTTACGTTTGAGTATTGCATGCTGGACGGCGTCAATGACACCGACATGCATGCGCGCGAATTGGTTGCCCTGGTACGGAATGGCGCAGACGCAGTGCCATGCAAATTCAATTTGATACCGTTTAATCCATTTGCGGAATCCGGTTTGACGCGCTCCAACAATCCTCGCATTAAAGCCTTTGCGCAAATACTGATGGACGCCGGTATTGTGACGACCATACGCAAGACGCGCGGCGACGATATCGACGCAGCTTGCGGTCAATTGGCAGGCGAGGTGCAGGACCGGACGCGCGTGCAGGAGCGCATGCAAAAGATGGCTGAATACCAAAACAAATTCGGCAAGGATTTTGGTCGTATTGTGGAGATAACTTCGTGAGAAAAGCGGGATTATGCTTCTGGTGGCCGGCATTCTTCGTATGTGTTCTGTCACTGGCCGGATGCGCATCGAATTGGCGTGGCGGTACCGATGGCGAATTACCGACTAGTTCGGATCAGACAAAAGCGCAGAAGCGCGCCGCCATTCGTTTGCAACTGGCGATTGGGTATTACCAGCGCCATGAAATGCAGATCGCGCTCGACGAAATCAAGCAAGCGTTGCAAGCTGATCCAGATTTTTCTGAAGCGTATAGCATGCGTGGGTTGATCTATATGGACATGGGTGAAACGCGGTTGGCGGAAGAGAATTTTCTGCATGCGATCAGGCTAGCACCCAATAATTCCGATTTCAGCAACAACTATGGTTGGTTCCTGTGTCAAAACGGCCGGCCCGGCGAATCGATCGCATATTTTGAAGCGACCCTGAAAAACCGTAATTATGGATCGCCGGCGAAGGCAATGGACAATGCGGGAATATGCAGTTTGAAATTGCGTGACGTTGCGGCTGCCGAAAAATATTTCGTGCGCGCGTTTCAGCTCGATCCGGGCAATACTGAGGTCAATGCCAATCTGGCAAAGCTATACTATGGCCGGCCCGATTATGAGCGCGCCAATTTTTATATTGGTCGCGTGATCAAGGCCAACGTGTACGATGCAGACGTGTTGTGGTTGGCGATCAAAATAGCACACAAAACGGGTGATCGATTGGCGGAGGCGACCCTGGGTTCGCAGTTGCATCACTATCAACCAACATCGTCGGAATATGCGGCGTATCAACGCGGGGCGTTTGATGAGTGAGGCCGCAATGGATGAAGTGCCGGAAGGTGGGGCGGAACCGCATGAAGTCGCGCCGCCAATGTCGACGCTGGGCGCCCGTTTGGCTGCCGAGCGGGAATCGAGAGAGTGGTCAATTGTGCAGGTGGCAAGTCAGCTCAATTTGGCTCCGCGGCAAATTCAGGCTCTGGAAACAGACAACTACGCGGCTTTGCCGGGTATGGCGAGTGTGCGGGGCTTTGTTCGCGCGTATGCCAAGTTGTTGAAAATCGATGCCGAACCATTGGTGGCGATGATCGCCAGTGAGCAGATAACGCCAACCCAGCCGCTGGAGCCCAGGCGCAACTTGTCGTCAACGCCGTTTTCCGACAATCGCTTAATGTCGACCAGCCGTCGCCGAAGTTCATCGAAGCTGGTGTTGGTCGCGGTTATTGTTTTGCTGCTGGTTGTTGTGGCAATTGCGGTGGAGCGGATGGGCGGGTGGCCGACCTTGTCGCAGTCGCTGTCGTCCCAGTTCAAGGATATATCGGCGACATCATCGGGCGGGTCGTTGACGGCAAGTGCGTCTGTATCCACGCCGGCATTGGAGTCTGAACCTGCATCGGCGCCTGCCGTTCCCGCCGCGACGGGTTCCGAGTCCGGGGTAACGGATGCGGTACGGACGGCGCCAAGCACGACGCCGTCCGCGGCAGAACAGAAGGCGGACCAAGCGCCTCGTGTTACGACGGCAGTGACCGAATCTGTCGCAGAAAAATCGGTTGTTGCTGCCAAAAATCTGTTGGTATTGACGCTGCGCCAGGACTCCTGGATTGAAGTCAGGGCGGGCCACAAGGCGTTGATTTCACGTCTGGCAACGGCGGGTTCGACCGAATCGTTAGAAGTTACTGAACCGGTGGTGTTGACGCTTGGCAATGCCGCCGGGGTCGATGTGACGTTTCGCGGAAGTCCGCTTGAAATCAAATCCGGCGCGAAAAATAACGTTGTTCGTATCAGTTTGAAGTAAGGGCAATCATGCCGCCAATAGATTGTGAAATAGCTTCCGGTCCGCTCGATCGTCGTCAAAGCCGGACGGCGTCGATTCGTTACCGTGCGCGTGAAATTATGGTCGGAGGAAGCGCACCCGTGGTGGTGCAGTCGATGACCAATACCGACACGGCCGATGTTATTGGTACCGCAATACAGGTTCGGGATCTTGCGCGTGCCGGATCCGAACTGGTGCGCATTACGGTGAATAATCCCGAAGCGGCGCAGGCGGTGCCGGCGATACGTGAACAGCTTGACCGGATGGAAGTGGACGTCCCTCTGGTGGGTGATTTCC
>PKWO01000550.1 GCA_003132085.1 Oxalobacteraceae bacterium
GTACCCTGATCGCCGGATGGTATCTGGGCGATCTGCCTCAAACCGACCATGCCGCGGTAACCGGCGCGCTGCATCACGCATTCCTGACGCTGGGTGCGCTCACTTGCCTGTCGTCTTGGTCGTTTTGGACACTGCGCTCGGAAGACGGAGAAAGCGTCAGCAAGGGAATTCTGCGCGAAGCGGATTAAGTGGCCATGTGCAAAGCTTACTAACATCCTAAATACCATTACCCCTTCTTCACGGAGCATCAATGTCGCAATTCAAATTTGTTTCGCCGCGCCGCTGGTTTGGCATCTTTTGGCGCCTGCTTGATGCAAGCCGCCGCATTGTGCTCAACCTGCTGTTCTTGCTATTCATCGTGCTGCTGGTCGTGCTGTTTGCCGGCGGCGGTTCTAAACGGCTGGAAAGCAAGACCGCGTTGGTGCTTGATCTAAAAGGCCAAATCGTGGAACAGCATGCGGGCGGCTTGCGTCAGACGGCGTTGTCCCAAGTGCAGGGCGACGCCAAAGAAAGCGTCCAGTTGCGCGACGTATTGCAGGTGCTGGACGCGGCGGCCACGGACCCGAAGATCAGCAGCGCAGTCTTGCTGCTGGACGATTTCCAGGGCGCCGGCCTGCCGATGCTGCGCGAAGTGGCGGCCGCGCTGGAGCGCTTCAAGGCGAGCGGCAAACCGGTTGTCGCCTGGGGTTCCGGCTATGATCAGCGCCAATACTTCTTGGCGGTGCACGCCAACGAGGTGCTGCTGCATCCGATGGGAATGGTGGAGCTGGAAGGATTTGGCGGCTACCGCAACTACTACCGCGACGCGCTGGACAAATTGGGTATAACCGTGAATTTGATGCGTGTGGGCACCTACAAGAGTTTCGCCGAACCGTATATTGCGAATGCTCCCTCTCCCGCGGCCATCGAGGCCGAGAGTTTTTTGTACAACGGCATGTGGGACAATTACACGGAAACGGTTGAAAAAGCGCGCAAACTGCCCGCCGGCAGCCTGATGCGCGGCATCAATAACCTGCCGCAATTGCTGGCCGCTGCCCATGGCGACATGGCAAAACTGTCGCTTTCCGGCAAACTGGTTGACGGCCTGAAAACCCGAGACGAAGTGCGCGAGATGATGATCGCCCGCGGCGCCAAAGATGAAAAAATCCATAGTTTCCGCCAAATCTCGTTTGAGGATTATCTGGCAAAACAAAAGCCGCAGTTCGGCGGCGACGCAATTGGCGTGGTGGTCGCGTCCGGCGAAATCAGCGACGGCATCGCGCCGCCCGGCTCGATAGGCGGCCTGTCGACAGCCAACCTGATCCGCATGGCGCGTGAAGACGACCATGTGAAGGCGATAGTATTGCGCGTCGATTCGCCCGGCGGCAGCGCATTCGGCGCCGAACTGATACGACGCGAGCTGGAACTGACCCGCAGTGCAGGCAAACCTGTGGTGGTATCGATGGGCGACGTCGCCGCATCGGGCGGATACTGGATCTCGATGGCGGCCGACGAAGTCATCGCGGACCCGGCTACGATTACCGGCTCTATCGGCGTATTTGCACTGCTGCCTACGGCTGAAAAGGCGATGGACAAAATCGGCGTGCACTCGGCCGGCGTCACCACTACTTGGCTACGCGACGGTTACGACCCGTTCAGGCCGCTCGACCCGCGTTTTCGCGACCTGATCCAGGCCGGCGTCGATCACATCTATGCGGACTTCACTGCCAAAGCCGCTATAGCACGCAAGACTACGCCGGAAAAAATCGATGCGGTCGCCCAGGGCCGGGTATGGACCGGTCAGCAGGCCAAGGAGCGCGGCCTGATCGACACCGTTGGCAGTTACGACGACGCGCTCAAGTCGGCGGCCAAACGCGCCAAACTGGGCGACGACTATCGCGTTACCTACATCGAACGTGAACTCAGCGGCATAGACCGCATCGTCAGGTTGTTCGATGTCAAGGCGGCACAAGTGCTGGCAGGGCAATTTGACCTGAAATTGTTGCAAACCGGCATCCCGCCAAGCGCCGCACGCAGCGTCGCAAACGATCTTGGCTGGCTAGCCGGAATCGCCGAGAAGCACAAGCCTTTTACGGCGGTCACGCATTGCTTCTGCAGCCAGCCGTGAGTTGCCCGGCCCGGCAATATAACCGACGGTGGCCGCGATAGACTTTTTGTAGTGCCCTGGTGGAACTTCAGGCTGGCAAGATACTCCATCCTGCACTATGATGATTTAACGACGCATCCTTAGAAAGCGACATGCCTACTCGCAGAACATTTCTTCAGCAATCGCTGGCGCTAGGAGCCGGCGGGCTACTCGGCGGCTGTGCCAGTTCGCCGCCGCCGAAGAGCAGCACTGCGAAAGTCGTTTCTGCCGCCCCGGCGCCCCGCCCCAACACGGTGCCGGCCAACACGGCAAACGCGGCGTCGCCGCCGCCCGACATCTTTGACGCAGAGACTTTGGATATCGACTTCTGGGTCAAACCCAGGACCATTTCAGTGTTCCGTGCGGCCAGCGGCGAAAAAACGGAACTGCTGTACTGGAAAGACGGTGAAATTCGGGATCCGGCATACCAGCAACTTTGCCACCTGTTGCGCGATGTGCAGGGCGGCGTCACGGTAGCGATGGATCCGAAGCTGCTGGAACTGCTGTGGGCAACGCAAGCGTTTGTCGCCCGCTATGGCATGACGGCACCGTTGGAAATACTGTCTGGATACCGCACTCCGGAAACCAACCGGCACCTGATCGAGCAAGGCGTGCCGGCGGCAAGAAAATCGCTGCACATGGAGGGACGGGCCGCCGACATCCGCATCGCCAACCTCGATTCAGGCGTGCTAGGGAGCCTGATCGGCAGTTTCCGCCATGGCGGCGTCGGATTCTACTATCGGCAGACGCGGCAAGGTGGATGGATACATGCGGACACCGGATTGCAGCGTACCTGGAAAGGTTGATGCGATTTGAATAAAAAANNGATCTCAATCCGGACAAATCATGGTGACTGAATGGCAGTGGTCTTCCTTTGAAGAATTGAACAAGGACGATTTGTACGCGATAATCGCACGGCGTCAGCAAGTGTTTATCGTTGAGCAGAACTGCGTATATCAGGATGTCGATGGGATTGACCGGCAAGCGTTTCATCTGCTCGGCTGGCAACGGGACGGCGCACAACATCAACTGCTCGCCTACCTGCGCTGCGTATTCCCCGGTGTGAAATACCCTGAAATATCGCTGGGCCGGGTTCTGAGCGCGCCGACCATACGCGGCACCGGCATAGGGCGGGAATTGTTAGCGCAAGGCATACTCCACGCGGAACGGCAATTCTCAGGACTGCGCATAAGAATCTCTGCACAGCAATACCTCGAATCGTTTTACCGCAGCTTCGGGTTTGAGCGCACGTCGGAGCCGTACGACGAAGATGGCATTCCGCATGTCGAAATGTTGCGCTAATAATGCATTTGCATGGATCGCGACGGACCTACGGTTATCTGTTTTTCCGAGGTTTGCAGAGTCGGCTAGGCGAGACGCTTTTGCCAGAAGAGCGCGTTGCCGTTTTCCGGATCGAGTTGGTAGGCAGCGTACCCCAACTTGCCGTATAACTGCTGCGCCGCCCGATTGCCCTGCAATACTTCCAGCGTCAACTTGCAGCAGCCTCGTTCGCGCGCCAATTGCTCGACATGGAGCAGCATCAATTGCGCGATGCCTTTCCCCCGATACGCCGGCAACACCGCCACATCGTGAATGTTGGCCAGAGGTTGGCACGAAAACGTCGAAAACCCTTCAAAGCAATTGACCAAGCCGGCTGCCCGCCCCTCGACGAAGGCAAGCACGCTGAATGCGCTTGGCCGGCACGCCAGTTCAGCTACCAGATTTTGCTTTACATGCTCGCTCAGCGCATGGCCGCCGCCCATGACGTCGCATGCATAAGAATCCAACAACAGGATCAATGCGTCCGCATGCATGCCGTCTCGATAATCGGCTTGGGTGATTTCAATCTTCAAGGTATTTCCTTATCGTTCAGTATCACCAGTATCATAGTCATTTTTCACAATCGTTGCCGTTTCATTTTTACTTGACGACAACACTGTGCCGCATCGGCGCAGGCTAGGCTGCGCGCAGCGTGAATGTCTTCCCTATCTGTATCAGCGCAAAATCAGCTGCACGATGTACCCATGAAACAGTTACACTTGCAATAACATGTTGCCGCACTTCAGATTGGATTCGCCACCCATTTCATTAAGATTTCGCTCGGCTGTCGCGTTTTGCAAGAGCCTCAATATTACAATGACAGTCAAGGTCCACAGAAACAGCAGCCTTCCGAAGGCACAATTCGCCGGCTTTCTTTTGTGTCTCGCGGCCGGATCGGCCGCTGCGTCCTATCGCGTCAACATCGAAGCGCCCGACCCGATCCGTCCGGTACTGGCCGAGTATCTCGATCTGGTGCGTTATCAAGAACGCGCCGATTTGAGCGACGATCAATTCCAATTCATGATCGCGACGGCAGCCGAGCAAGTGGAGCAATTGACCTCGCCTGAAGGATACTTCACACCCAGCACTAAAGTAACGGTGGATCGGCAAGGCGCGCTGAAAATTGTCACGATTCAAGTGACGCCGAACAAGCGCACCATCGTATCGCGCGCGGCCATTGAGGTCACTGGCCCGATTCTGCAAGAAGCGCCGCAGCGGGTTGAGGCATTAAAAAAAGCCTGGGGTTTGCCGGTCGCGCAGCCATTTCGCCAGGCCGATTGGGATCAGGCCAAAAATGCCGCTCTGCTGGACTTGCAGCAACGCCGTTATGCGGCGGCCCGCATTGCGCAATCGGAGGCGCGCATTGATCCCGACGCGAACGATGCGCAACTGGCTGTGCAATTCGATAGCGGACCGGGCTTTACCTTTGGCGACTTGCGCATCAGCGGCACCAAACGCTATCCGCCGAGCATCATCCGTAACGTCAATCCGCTTCAGCCCGGCGAGGAATTCAGCGTCGAGCGACTGCTTGAACTGCAGCGGCAGATTCAAAAGACGCCGTATTTCGGCAACGTGATTGTCGGTATCGACAATGATTTGCAGCATCCCGATCTGGCGCCGGTCAACGTGCAGGTAACCGAAGTGCCGATGCATCGGGTCCGGGCCGGTACCGGGTATTCTTCCGATACCGGGGCAAATGTCTTGGGACGCTATTCATACTATGACCTGTTTGATCGCGCCTGGGTCTTCGATAGTCAAGTCAAAATTGAGCAGCAGCGCCAGTTCGCCTCGGCAGAAATTGACATGCCGCCCGATCAACGCGGCTATGTCGACGGCATCAGCACGTCGAACGAACGAACCACGTTGAAAGGAATCGATCTGCGCGATCTGCGCGTCGGCGTGAAGCGGGCGCTCAGCTTTGAGAAATACGATACCGCTTACACGCTCGACTATTATCTTGACGACCTGAAACAAATCGACAACACGCCGTTGCCGCCGAACGCCATCGCTTTACCCGGCAAGCATCGCGCGTTGGTACCAGGCTTTGCGTGGGCCAGGCGCGCAGTCGATGATCCGATTTTCCCGCGTTCAGGCAATATCGTCGCGCTGCAAACCGGATTGGGTATCAAGGGCTTGTTGACCGATCAAAGCTTCGTGCGCGTCTATGCGCGCTTGCGCGAATATGTTCCCATCGGCCAGCGCGACCTGATGATCTTCCGCACCGAGCTTGGGGCCGANNACCGGCGGTAACGCCGACATACCCGCCTCGCTGTTGTTTCGCGCCGGCGGTACCAACTCGGTGCGCGGCTACGGTAATCAAAGCATCGGTAATTTAGAAAACGGCACGGTATTTCCCACCAAATACTTGCTGACCGCGAGCGCCGAATACCAGCACTGGATCGTGCCGCAATGGGGCGGCGCGCTGTTCTACGATCTCGGCACCGCGGCCGATAACTGGGCCGACAAAACGATTTACAAAGGAGTCGGAGCCGGGGTTCGTTGGCGTAGTCCGGTTGGCCCGGTCAATGTCGATCTGGCGTATGGGCTGCAAAGCAAACAGATACGGCCGCACATCTCGTTAGGGATTGCCTTTTGACCGGTAACTTTCAATTTCTTTTGTATTTTGTAACCAGCTGAATGACAAAACCAAATACACCGGCACCCGCCGAACCAGTAATGCCAGGGCGTCCAACCGCCTCCCGCCCCAAGCGACCCCTCTGGCTGGTCACGCTGCGCATCACGACGTTGTTCCTGCTGCCGCTGGCGCTCGCGGCCGGCATGCTGATCACCATTGCGCAATTTGAAAGCGGCAGCTACGCGTTGTGGCGCATCGGCACGCGTGTATTGCCGGATAGCGTGTCCGGAACCTACGTCAGCGGCACGCTCGCCAACGGCCTGCATTTGCGCAATGTCATGGTTCGCATCGGGGAGACCCAAATCGATATCGACGACATCGAGGGTCGTTGGCGGCTGGACCGAAACCCGTTCAAATTGTCGGTGCAGCATCTCCGTGCCGGCACCGTCAATATACGCCTGTCTACGACTGCATCTGCCAAAACGCCGCTGCCGCAGAATTTACGCATCCCGCTAGCCCTCGCGCTGAATGCGATAACGGTAGACAAATTGACTGTGCGCCAAGGTTTGTCGACCTATGAATTCGGCGAATTGTCTGTCCATGGCGAGTCCGACCGTATTCAGCATACGTTAGTCGTGGAGCACCTGAACACGCCATATGGCAAAGCCAGCGCCAATCTGCGTTTGAACGGCGCCGAGCCATTTGCAATCAGCGGCGAGGCGGCGATGGCGGGGGCCTATGAACGCGATCGCTATCGGCTCGATGTACGCTTGAGCGGCACACTGCCGGCATTGGATGTCGACGTGCATGCCAGCGGCGACAAGTTGAGCGGACAGGCGATCATTAAAGCCACACCGTTTGCCGCGGTGCCGTTCCAGCAGATTGCGCTAAGCGCAACCCATGTTAATCCCAAAGCGTTCAGCGCGAATGCACCGCAGGCCGATTTGACGCTGCATGCGGACTTGGCGCCGGTCGCAGCGGCGCCAAGTCTCGTGCCGACCTCGCCGGCGAAGAGCATGCCGGCAACGGCGTTGCCATTTCCAACCGTCAACGGCCAAATCACGTTGACCAATGCGCAGCCCGGCACATTGGATGCGGACCGCTTACCGTTGATATCGGCCAGCGCCGAGGTGCGTCTCGACAGCCGGCGGCAGCAATTGACGCGACTTCAACTCAAGCTGCCGAACCAGGCGACGCTCGACGGCCACGGCGAATTGCTGCAGGCCGACAACGCCAACGCCGATCGCGTCGGCGAGTTTCAATTCAATGTGGCGGCATTGGATTTGCACGCATTGCACACCACATTGAAAGCGACGGCATTGCGCGGTCCGCTGACCGTCAAACTGCAACGGGATCATCAACAGGTGCTGCTCACTCTGGAGGAGCCGCGACTCAAAATCGAACTTGACGCGCTGATTGACGCCAACAAATATACGCTGCGCACTGCGCAATTTAGCGCGGGGGCCGCGCGTATGGCACTATCCGGCACGATCGCGCGGGACGCTCAAGTCAGCTATACGTTGCAAGGAAAGCTCAGCGAGTTCGACCCGGCGTTGTGGATCGATACGGCCGCAAGGGGAAAATCGCCGCCGACCAAGCCGACCAAGCCTGCAACGCCGCCGCGCCGCAATTCGTTGGCGAATGCCAGCGGAAAATTCAATCCAGCGGGATCGGGAGTGCCGCGCACGAATCAAATCCACGGTCGCATCAACATGGATTTCAACATCGGCGGCAGCGTCGCGCCCGAGCTTGAAGCGGTGCTGAAATTCGGCTTGCATGATAGCGAATACGACAAGCTGCCGATGACCGGCGCCGGCCGCATCCGGTTTGCCGGAAAGCGACTTCTGCCGAGCGAATTGCAGCTTTCGGTCGCCGGCAACGAACTGTTTCTGAATGGCGGATTTGGCACGCCCGCTGATCGCCTCGCGGTCAAGCTGAATGCGCCGCGGCTTGATCGGCTTGGCGTTGGTCTGGCCGGCTTGCTGCAACTGGATGGTCAGTTGAGCGGCACGCTGGCGCGGCCGAATGCGCATGCCAGCTACCGCGCAGAGCACTTGGTATTCGGCGCCTATCGCTTGGGCGGCTTGACCGGCCAAGCGGATATTCAAGGCGATCTGGCGAGCGAAGTCAATGCGCTGAGCAACACCCGACTGTCGGTTAGTCTCGCCGCGCAAGACTTTGTCGGACCGGACATGACACTGGACAATACGCGTGTGGAGCTGGCCGGCATCTACGGCAACCATACCTTCAACCTGCATACCGAAGGCAGGCTACGCGGCAAGCCATTGGCGCTCAGCATCGCGGCACACGGCAAACTGGCGCAAAGCCAGGGCAACACGTATTGGGACGGAACGATCGACAAGTTGGAAAATCGCGGCTTGCCGCAATTCGCAGTAACCTCGCCGTTTACGCTGAGCGCCTCGGCGGGACGTGTCGCGTTGGGTGCGATGCGCTTTACGCTGGCCGGCGCTACGGTCGATCTGAAAAACTTCAGCTACGATCGTGGTTGGATCTCCTCCGAAGGCAGCGCCGACGCCCTCAACATCGGCAATCTCCTCGCATTACAGCAAGAGTTCACCGGCGTTACGCCGCCGTTGAAGGCCGACCTGGTGCTTGATGCACGCTGGAAATTCGCGACGACCGACCGCGCCGAGGGTTTCGCCGAAGGTTTCGCCGAGATTGCGCGCCGCAGCGGCGATCTGATGATCGACACCGGGCGCGGCGAGACTGCGCTAGGGTTATCGGAATTGCGGCTACGTGCTGCGGTGCATATGAATCAAGTCACATTCGATGCGCAAGCTGTCGCCGCCCGGATAGGCAATCTAACCGCGCACGCGCAAACCTCGCTGAAGTCGGAGAACGGCCGCTTGAACGCAAACGCCGACCTGCCGTTTTCGGCGCAGGTCGATCTGACCGTTCCGCACCTGAAAACCGTGGGCGCGCTGTTCGGCCCGCAAATCGTGTTGGACGGCAGCATCGCTGCCAATTTATCCGCTTCGGGTACGCTGGCCAAACCGAAGTTTTCCGGCTCGATCAACGGCGACAAGCTCGCGCTGACCTTATTCGATCAAGGAATCCAGTTGCGCGACGGCATCGCCCGCCTGGCCTTGAGTGAAAACGTGATCGCTTTGCAGCAACTTGAATTTCATGGCGGCGACGGCACGCTGAAAGCCAGCGGGCAAGTGCAGGTGGGCCAATCCAATCCGGATTTGAGCGCCCGCATTGTTGCCGATCGCCTGCAGTTGTTTTCGAGCCCGGATCGTCAACTGGTCCTGTCGGGGCAAGCCAGTCTGGCCAGTATTGCGGAAAAACTGCACATCGACGGCAAGTTCAAAATCGACCGCGCGTTGTTCGATTTTCCTAAAAGCAGCGCGCCGCGACTCGGTGACGATGTCGTCATCGTCCGGCGTAACGGCAAGGTCGAGTCCGCCCCGGCCGCAAGCGAGCAAGACAAGATGGCGAAATCCAGTGAAAAGCCGGCCGGCCGATTCGCACCGGTGGTGGATGTGAATCTTGACCTGGGCGATGATTTCCGCTTCCGCGGCACTGGCGCCGATCTTCGATTGGGCGGCAGCATCGCCGTGCATAGCGAGCCGTATCAAGCGTTGCGAGCAACCGGCACCGTACAGGTAACGGCCGGAACCTACGAGGTTTTTGGGCGCAAACTGGCGATCGAACGCGGGTTGCTGAATTTCCAGGGTCCGATCGACAACCCCAATATCAATATTCTCGCGATGCGCCGCAACCAGGAAGTCGAAGCAGGCGTCGAAGTCACCGGTGTCGCGCGTCAGCCACGCGTCAAACTCGTGTCTGAACCCGACGTGATGGACGAAGAGAAGCTGTCGTGGCTGATGTTCGGCCATGGCTCCGACAGCAGCGGCCTTGGGNNGTCGGGACCAAACGGCTGGCGCAAGGAATCGGACTCGACACGTTTTCGGTCGGCTCCAGCGAATCGGGACTCAACGATCAGCAAGTGGTCAATCTTGGAAAAGCGATTTCCGAAAAATTTTATCTGGGTTATGAACAGAGCTTGACCGGCGCTGCCAGCATTGCCAAGGTGACGTGGCAGATGTCGCGACGCTGGTCGATGATCGTGCGAGCGGGTGCGATAAACGGCGTGGATGTGTTGTTTAGCTGGCGCTACGACTAGCGGCGTTACGGCAAAAATCGAGGCTCCGGCGATGAAATGTTGCTCTCAGTGATCGCTGATCGTTTGTTTGTTGCGGAAAAGGTCAGAGGATCGATGTTTTCATTCACTTTCGATTTTACTCAAATAATTCCGGTTTGCAACTATTTACTTCGCAATCAACATCTCTGGAAATCCATAAAAGCCGACCGTGGTTCCCGCTTGGGCGGGTCGCCGCCGCAGGAATGACGGTTCAAAGGGAGGTGCCTGGCGGCCTAAATTGTTATGTTGAGACCACCCAAAATTGCGCCGCGGAAGAGGATAATCAACGAATCGATGCCAGCCGGCAGCCAAGACGAATTGGGTCCTCAAATTGGGTCCTCAACTTGACGTTTACGTTAACGTAATATACCTTTAGGGCCTTGCGTTGCCCCCTGATTCCATTGCGCCGATTTGAGGAAGCCCATGACCGACTTATCCATCGCCCAAAAGCTCACCGAATACAGACCCGTCAACAAGGTGCGTTTTGTCA
>PKWO01000007.1 GCA_003132085.1 Oxalobacteraceae bacterium
CGATGTCGTCGCGTAACTTGCCTGCCAGCGGCAGCTTTACCCGCTTGCCGGGCGACCAAGCATAGAGATCGATCATCGCTTCCGATACCCAGATCGGCAAGGTGCCGGCCGGCACCAGGTTTGACGAAAGCGTTGCGCCGGTCAGCGGCAAGCTCTTGCCGGGGTCGGCAAGATTGATGTCGCGTGCCAGCAGCGCCACGCCGGGGCGATCGGGTTGCAGCCTCAATTGCGTTACGCGCAGGAAATCGGCATTCGCAATCCCAGGTAGTGCTGCGATGCGTTGCTGTTCGTTCGGGTCCAGGCCCCCGCTATCGCCACTATTGCCGACCGCCGCCGAACGCACGTATAAATCGGCCGACAACACATTACCCAACCAATCGTTGACCGACACCCTGAAACTGGACACCATGATTGCCATCGCTACCATCAGGCTGAAGCTCGACAGAACGCCCCCCAAAGCGATGGATGCCTGATTCGGGGTGTTGGCCAATCTGGATAAGGTCAAGGTTGCGACCGCACCGGCGCCGCGCTTGCCCTCAAGTCTGGCCAGGGCAGAAAAAAGCAGCGCCGAAAGACGCGGCATCAAAGCAATGCCGCCGACCAGCAATAGCGCGACAGCCAGATAGCCGAACAACGGCAAATTCAATACCGGCGGCAACTGCGTCAACACCATGCCCAACGCGAGACAGGCGAAGGCTGGAACCGGCGACGACAGTTTCGACAGCGCGCCATCTTCGCTGCCGGATTTGAGCGCGGCCGCAGGTTTCGCCCGCGCCGCTTCCCACGCGGGACCGGCGCTGCCTAGCAACGCAATTCCGATGCCGAGCACAAAGAAGATCCCAGCGGCGACCGGTGCAAATTGCACACTCGGTTTGACGCCGGGAAAGTAGCCGCCGCCCAGATCGCCGCCGAAGAAATGCAGCGCGGTGGCCGCCAGCGCATAGCCGAGGGTGATGCCGGTTACCGAACCGAGCACGCCCAACGTACTTCCCTCGAGCAGGATTTGCAGCAGCAACTGCCTGCGCGTCAGCCCCATCACACGCAGGAAGGCGAATTGCTGACGCCGCCGGATCACGGACAGCGCCTGGGTTGAAAACACCAGGAACGCGCCGGTAAACAACGCGACCAGCGCCAGCACATTCAGGTTGACGCGATAGGCGCGCGACATGTCTGCGGTGCGCGCTTCCTGGTCTTCGGTTTCGCTGACGATATTGCGATCACGCAATTCTTGCGCTAATGCGGTTTTGAAGGCTTCGCGGTTGACGCCGTCGGTCAACTTCAGATCGATGCGCGACAATTGCCCAAGCCGCTGAAAACGCCACTGCGCCGCGCCGATGTCCATTACCGCGATACGTTGTCCGGCACGGGCATGCACCAGGCCGCCGGCGACCCGCAGCCTGACGGTTTGCGTGCCGGCACGCAAAGACAACATGTCGCCGGGCTTGACCTTCAGCCATTCCATGGCGGCGGTCGACAGGAAAATGGCATCGTCCGCCAAGGTGTCGAACGGCCGGCCGTCGGCAGGCACGCCGATCAGGTCCGGCGCCATCGCCGCCGCTCGAAACACATCGATACCTAGAATGTTGAGCGGAGTGCGCTCGCCTGGGACTGCGGCATCCACTTCTAGCACCGGGTTCGCCAGCGCAACACCGTCATGCTGCGTCAGTACCGGATAAAGCGTTTCGTCAAAGGTCGGCTGGGTGCCGCGTACCTGCAGATCCGCTTGTCCGGACAAGCCTTTGATCGCAGCAGAAAATTCGTTGAAAGCTGCTGCATTGATCAGGTGAACCGCAAAACCAAGCGCAACACCTATTGCAATCGCACCGATGGCAACCACAGCGCGCACCGGATGGGCGCGCCATTCGCCTCCGATCAGCCAGCGACTAATCAGCCAGCGACTAAGCTGCCAGCGGCGATGCCATCTTCCCGGCAGGACTGCCGCGTTCATGCGGATAGTCGTGCCGGCGCCGGCTGCAGACCTTCTTTGGTCAGCAGCAGCACGCGATCCGCGGTCGCCGCCGCCGCGTGCGAATGCGTGACGATGATCGCCGATGCGCCATTCGCCTTGATTTCGTCGCGCAGCAGCATCAGGACGCCGTGCGCGGTGTCCGGGTCGAGATTGCCGGTCGGTTCGTCTGCCAGCACCAGCTTGGGTTGATGCACCAGCGCCCGAGCGATGGCGACCCGCTGCAATTCGCCACCCGACAATTGCCTGGGGAAGTCTTGTCCTCGTCCCTGCAAGCCGACCGCATGCAACATTTGGGTCGCACGGCCTGGCGCGGCCCATTCCATTGGGGCGCCATTCAGCAACAGCGGCAGCGCGATGTTTTGATGCAGGTTCAAGTGCGGCAGCAGATGGAAGGCTTGAAACACGAAACCAAACTTCTCCCGGCGTAAGCGGGTTGCGGTATCGTCGTCCAGTGAAGACATGGCGACGCCGTCGATCAGTATCTCGCCGCTGTCAGGGGTGTCGAGCCCGGCGATCAGGTTCAATAGTGTCGATTTGCCGACGCCCGATTCACCCATGATGGCAACGTATTCACCGGCACCCAACGTGTATGACAAGGCCGACAGCACGCGTCGTCCGTTGGTGTAGGCTTTACTTACTTGTCGCAGTTCAAGCATGGTCGGCCTTAATTTGTCATCGCGCGGCGCAACCAGAAACTGATGGCATCCACCATAGCGACCAGCGCCAGCATCGCAAGAATTACGCTGGCAGCTTGCTGCATCTGGAACAGCGATAAATGGTATTTCAGCATTTGTCCTAGCCCTCCGGCGCCGACCACGCCGAGGATGGCAGCGGCGCGGATATTGTTTTCCCAGCGGTACA
>PKWO01000337.1 GCA_003132085.1 Oxalobacteraceae bacterium
CAAAGCCGGGCGTGTACATCGGATAGAGCTTGGGCAGGTCGGTCCTCAGGGTTTGCCGCGCCGCACCGAAATCCAGCAGGATCGGCGTGCCGTCGACCCGCAGGTAAATATTGGCCGGCTTCAGATCCAGGTGCAGCAACTTGTTGGTATGCACTTCGCGCAAGCCGTTCATCACATGCGCAAACATCTTGCGGATGAAACGCTCGGACACCAATGGCCGCTCGCCCTTGTCGCGGCGGCGCAGGATGTGGTCCTGCAGCGAACGCCCGGACTCATAACCCATCACCATGTAGACGGTCTCATTGGCGCGAAAGAAATTGACGACGCTGACCACATTCGGGTGCGCAATGCGCGCCAACGCCCGCCCCTCTTCAAAGAAGCATTTCAGGCCGATGCGAAAGGTCGGCAAATTTTCGGGAGAAATCGTCGGCACCAGTTCGCCCGGCTGGCGCAATGCCAAAGAACTAGGCAGATATTCTTTAATGGCGACGGCGTTGCCGTCTTCATCGTAGGCCAGATAGACAATACTGAACCCGCCGGACGCAATCTTCTTTACAATGCGGTATCCAGCAATTTCGAGTCCATCCGGCAATGGGGCATTGTTTTGGGCAGCCATATATTCCTATCCTTCTAAAACCAGCCGCAGTAATTTCGACTTGCCCTTATGATTGTGTGGATAATTCACTGATTTGTAAAGAAAAACCGAGGATGCAATTTTGACCATCAGTAGCATGACCGGATACGCGGTGACCACGCGCGAGACCAGCGGCGGAACACTCACCATCGAAATGAAAAGCGTGAATTCGCGCTTTTTAGATTTGCAATTTCGCATCAACGACGATTTGCGGGCGTTAGAGCCTGCATTGCGTGAAGCCATCATGGCGCGCATCACCCGAGGCAAGGTTGAATGCCGGCTCAGTTTCGGCCGTAAAACCGGCGCCGGTCAATCGCCGGCCTTGAATGCTGCCGTATTAAGCACGCTGGCCCTTCTGCAAGCCGACATACGCGGGCAATTCCCGGACGCTCCGCCGTTGACGGTCAATGAACTGCTGCGCTGGCCGGGCGTGATAGAAGAAGCGCAAATCGCCCACGACACCCTGCAGGCCGATGTCGTTTCAGCAATGGTCGACACGGTCGCAGCCTTTGTCGAAAGCCGCAGCCGCGAAGGCGCTGCGTTGCAAGCGATGCTGGAGTCGCGCATCACCGACTTGGAGGCGATTGTGCAACGGATCACTCCGCTAGTGCCGCAAGTTATCGGGCAATTCCAACAGAAAGCCACCGACCGCATGCAAGAAGCGCTGGGGCTGGCCGTGCAAAATGCCGCCCCGTCGGCCACGCCGACGGTGTCGCGCGACGAAGCACTGGAGCGGATACGTCAGGAAGTGACGCTCTACGGTATCCGCATCGATGTTTCTGAAGAATTGACGCGCTTGGCCGCCCATTTGACTGAAACCAGGCACATCCTGAAAAAAGGTGGTCAGGTTGGCAAACGCCTGGATTTTATGATGCAGGAACTCAACCGCGAAGCCAATACAGTCGGCTCCAAAGCGGCGGTCAAAGAATTGTCCGATTCGGCGATGGCAATGAAGTTGTTAATCGAACAAATGCGCGAACAAGTGCAAAACCTCGAATGAGGCTCGGCAGATGCTCCCACTTTTCGCCGAATACTTGCCGTTAAAGTCAATTTTCGCCAATTTAGCCCCAAACGAGAGTACGCATGTCCGACGCCCACACTTCTTCCGGTAGCCTGTTCATGGTGGTAGCGCCCTCTGGCGCCGGCAAATCCACGCTGGTCAATGCGTTGTTGGCGCAAGAGCCGGCCATCAAGCTATCTATTTCATACACGACGCGAGCTCCCCGCCCTGCCGAGCAGCATGGCCGCGAGTATTACTTTACGTCGGACGACGATTTCCTGGCGCGCCGCTTAGCCGGCGAATTCCTCGAATCGGCGGAAGTGCACGGCAATTACTACGGAACGTCGCGCATTTTGATTGCCAATCAGATGCAAGCCGGCACCGATGTGTTGCTTGAAATCGACTGGCAGGGCGCACAACAGGTCAAAAAGCAGTTCCCGCACGCAATCGGCATTTTCATCCTTCCGCCCTCGATACCGGCCCTGGAAGAACGCCTGCAAAAGCGCGGGCAAGACGAGCCGCATGTGATCACCCGTCGTATTTTGGCCGCCGGCGGCGAAATCGCGCACGCGCCCGAGTTCGAATATGTTATTATTAATCAAGAGTTTGCAACAGCATTAGCCGAGTTGACTTCGATTGTCAGAGCTGCCCGTTGCCGGTTCGCGCAACAAGCGGCGCGCAACGCGTCCCTATTTGCCCAGTTGGGCATACACGCCAATTTAAGCTAATACCGAAATTTCAGGAGCACGTATGGCCCGTATTACTATTGAAGACTGCCTCAAATATATTCCAAACCGCTTTCAGCTCACGTTGTGCGCGACCTATCGCGCCCGGCAATTGCTGCAAGGTCACACGCCCAGGATCGACGCAAAGGACAAGCCTACCGTGATCGCATTGCGCGAAATCGCCGCGGGCAAAGTTGGAATTGAAATGCTGAAGAAAGTCCCGAGTTAATAGCTATTGACCGCTATGCGGCTGATACCAACCCAGAATGAACCTGACGCCCGCAGATTCTACGCTGTCAGTTGCTCCCCCCAAGCGAGCGGCATCCAGCCGTTCAGCCTCGAAAGTCGCTCGTTCCCAGACTGACCCGGAACCGTTGCAAGCGCAAAACGCAAGCGTGGCATCGGTTTCGCAACTCACCGCTACGCTGGCTGAATACCTGACGCCCGCCGAGTTGAAAAAGGTGAAGGAAGCGTATCGCTTTTCAGATGAGATGCATCTGGGGCAGATGCGTAAATCAGGCGAGCCTTACATTTCGCACCCGATTGCCGTCGCTGAAATTTGTGCCGAGTGGAAGTTGGATGCGCAAGCCATCATGGCAGCGTTGCTGCATGACGTGATGGAAGATCAGGATGTTAAAAAAGATGAATTGATCGAACGCTTCGGCGCTCCGGTTGCGACGCTGGTCGACGGCTTGTCCAAGCTGGAAAAGATTGAATTCCAGAGCCAGATCGAAATGCAGGCGGAAAACTTCCGCAAGATGCTGTTGGCCATGGCGCGCGATGTGCGGGTGATCCTGGTCAAGCTGGCAGACCGCTTGCACAATATGCGCACACTAGGCGTGATGTCGCCGGAAAAGAAGCGCCGCATTGCGCGCGAAACGATGGAAGTCTATGTGCCGATCGCACACCGGCTGGGGCTCAACAACATTTATCGGGAACTGCAGGATCTTGCGTTTTCGCACTTGTATCCGGTGCGTTACAAGACCTTGCTGAAGGCGGTGAAGTCGGCCCGCGGCAATCGCCGCGACATGGTGAGCAAGATTCTGGAGTCGGTCAAAAATGCGCTGGCGGCGGCCGGCATTGAGGCGCAGGTATACGGCCGCGAAAAAACCCTGTTCGGCGTCTACCGCAAGATGCGCAGCAAAC
>PKWO01000547.1:0-147 GCA_003132085.1 Oxalobacteraceae bacterium
CTTTTTTGGCGGCTTCGCGCGCCGGCTTCAGATAATCGCGCGGATCGAACTTGGATGGATTTTCAAACAAGTAGCGGCGTATCGCGCCGGTCATCGCCAGCCGAATATCGGTATCGATGTTGATTTTGCGCACGCCGTGCTTGATGC
>PKWO01000547.1:205-2628 GCA_003132085.1 Oxalobacteraceae bacterium
GCATCACCAGGTGGGTGTTGGGAATGCGCGCATGGATTTCCTTGATGCGTTCGATGGCAAGGATGTCGCCGGTCGGTTTGCGCGAAAATTTGTAGGCGCCATGCGAAGTACCGATCGCAATCGCCAGTGCATCGCATTGCGTCAATTTGACGAATTCGGCCGCTTGAACTACATCGGTCAGCAGTTGCTCGCGCGTCATTTGACCATCGGCGCCGTGCCCATCTTCCTTGTCGCCCTGCATCGTTTCCAGCGAACCGAGCACGCCCAGTTNNGCGAGCCGTCCATCATCACCGATGAAAACCCGGAGCGTATCGCCGTCATGCATACCGCCGGCGATTGGCCATGATCCTGATGCATGACGACCGGAATATGCGGATAAGCTTCCACCGCCGCCGAAATGAGATGGCGCAGGAACGCTTCGCCGGCGTACTTGCGGGCACCGGCAGACGCCTGCATGATGACCGGTGCGCCCACTTCGTTGGCGGCCTCCATAATGGCTTGCACCTGTTCAAGGTTGTTGACGTTAAATGCCGGTAAACCATAGGCATTTTCGGCTGCGTGATCAAGCAATTGACGCATGGATACGAGAGGCATGACGATTCTCCAAATTATAGTAGATATTAGGTGACTGTTCAGCCGCAGGCGCGAGTGGGGAGTGCGTTTTGGGGAAANNCCAGCGGCTGAATAGTCACGATATTAGTATTCGCCGATCTTCATGATCTTCAAGGCGTTGGTGCCGCCGACTTGACCCATCGGCTCCCCCCATGTAACGACGATCATATCGCCTTTTTTTACGACGCCCTTGGCCAACAGCAAATTTTCCGCCGCTTTCAACACCGCCTCGCGGTCCGACGTTTGCGCCAACTCCAGCGTACTGACGTTGCGATACAAGGCCGCCTTGCGTTGTGTCGCAACGCTCGGCGTAATCGCAAAAATCGGTATATTGATATTGTGCCGGCTCATCCAGAGCGCGGTCGAGCCGGATTCAGTCAGCGCGGCGATCGCCTTGACGCGCAAATGGTGGGCAGTAAACAGGGCGCCGTAGGCGATCGATTGATCAATCCGCGTGAACGTAACATTCAGGAAATCCGCATCCAGTTTGCAGTCCTCGGATTTCTCCGCTTCCAGGCAAATCGCCGCCATCGCCTCGACCGTTTCAACCGGGTATTTGCCGGACGCGGTTTCGGCTGAGGTCATTACTGCATCGGTGCCGTCCAATACGGCGTTGGCGACGTCCGACACTTCGGCCCGTGTCGGCACTGCATTGACGATCATCGACTCCATCATTTGGGTTGCGGTAATCGTCAGCTTGTTGGAAGCACGCGCCATCCGAATCATGCGTTTTTGCAGAGCCGGCACCGCCGCATTGCCGACTTCCACCGCCAAATCACCGCGCGCCACCATGATGCCGTCCGATGCATCCAGAATTTCCTGCAACGCCGGGATCGCCTCGGCACGCTCGATTTTGGCGATCATCAACGGCTGATGATTGAAGGGCTCACCGGCGATATTTGCAAGTTGCCGCGCCATCACCATGTCGGTCGCGCTTTTGGGGAAAGAAACCGCGACATAATCGGCGCGGATGCTCATCGCCGTTTTGATGTCTTCCATATCCTTGGCGGTCAAGGCCGTTGCCGACAAACCGCCGCCCTGGCGATTAATGCCTTTATTATTCGACAGTTCTCCGCCAATCTTGACCGTCGTGTGAATCGCACTGCCGACCACCCGATCGACAATCAGGACGATCAGGCCATCGTTCAGCAACAGCACGTCAGCCGGCTTCAGATCGCGCGGCAGCTCCTTGTAGTCCAGGCCGACCTGATTCTCGTTACCCATCGTGCAGGCAGCGTCCAGAATGAATTTTGCGCCGCTTTCGAGCTGAATCTTGCCATTTTCAAACTTGCCCACACGAATCTTCGGTCCTTGCAGATCCGCCATGATGGCAATTTCGCATCCACAATTTACCGCAGCCTGGCGTACCAGGTTGGCTCGATCGATATGGTCCTGTGCGGCGCCGTGCGAAAAATTCAAGCGCACCACATCTACCCCAGCCTTGATCATGCGAGTCAGGGTGTCAAGGTCGCTGGAGGCAGGCCCGATCGTGCAAACAATTTTGGTGGCGCGACGCATACGCAAATTCCTATCGACAAATAGTTAGTGGGGTGATAGTGGGGTGATTCAGTTGCCTGCACGTTGCTCCAGCACCGCAACCGCCGGTAAGGTCTTGCCCTCCAAAAACTCCAGGAAGGCGCCGCCGCCGGTGGAGATGTAGCTGATCTTGGCATACTCGCCGGCGCGGTGCACCGCCACGTCGGTGTCGCCGCCGCCGACGATGGTGAGCGCGTAGGAGTTGGCCACCGCCGAAACCATGGCGAAGGTGCCGCGCGAGAAGGCGTCCATCTCGAAGACCCCCATCGGGCCGT
>PKWO01000485.1 GCA_003132085.1 Oxalobacteraceae bacterium
CCGGCGGGAATCAGGAAGATCGAAATCATTTGGAAGAAATTGGCCAATGGCGTCGGATTCTCATACGGATGAGCCGAGTTGGCATTGAAGAAGCCGCCGCCGTTGGTGCCCAGCATCTTGATGGCTTCTTGCGAGGCGACCGGGCCCATCGACAAAGACTGGGTTTTGGCGGTAAGCGTTTCAGTGATCACCACACCTTTGTCATCCTTCAACGGCTGACCGTCCGCACCATTCTTCGGCTGGGTATAGGTGACCGGATCAAGCAAGCTGACGTCTTTATACGCGGAGAAGTTTTGGATCACGCCCTGGCTCATCAGGAAAACCGCGAAGATGGCCGACAAGGGCAGCAGGATGTAGAGGGTCGAGCGCGTCAGGTCAACCCAGAAATTGCCGATCGATTTGGCCGAGCGCTGCGTAAAGCCGCGAATCAACGCGAAAACGACGGCAATGCCGGTGGCGGCCGAAAAGAAATTCTGTCCGGTCAATGCCAGCATCTGGGTCAGGTAGCTCATTGTCGACTCACCCGTATAGCCTTGCCAATTGGTATTGGTGACAAAGCTGACGGCAGTGTTAAACGACGAATCGGTGCCGACGTTTGGAAACGCCTGCGGATTCAGCGGCAGCCACGCTTGCAAGCGCTGCACCGCATAGACGAATAGAGCGCCCAACGCGTTGAACGCCATCAGCGCCAGCGCATAGCTTTTCCAGCCCGTGCCGGAGTCGGCGGCGACGCCGGCCGCCCGGTAAATCACGTGTTCCAGCCTGGATAGCCAGCCTAGCCCGCGAATCGGCTTGTCGTCCGCCACTTTGGCCAGGAACATGCCGAGCGGATAAGAGAGCGCCAGCAGCACCAGCAGAAACACGCCCAGCAAAATGATTGATTGCGTAGTCATCACAGATCCTCCGCCTTTAACAGGGCTGCCACCAGGTACACCAGCAGACCGACCGACACGACCGCGCCGATTATATAAAACGTGCTCATTGCCGTTCTCCCAATTTCACGCAACCGATTACCGACGCGCAAGCCACCAGCCACATCGCCGCGATTGCACCGATAAATACAATGTCCATCATCATCATCTCCCGGAGGTAGGTTTGCTTTGATCAATCGAAGTGCAAGCCGCTAGCCGCATCGCTGGGGCTGCACCGATAAATATCATATTCATTACTATCATCATCATCCCTCGATAGGTTTGTTTTGATAATGCGCAAGCGTATCCAAATAAGGCTAAATATTTTGTAAAAACTAAGTGGCAATGTGTAAAAAAAGCGTAAAAATCACGCTGAATTCGAAATTTCTTGCTTGATAGCAAGTGTGATGGTTGAAACGCCTGTCACCATGAATATGAATCGTATGGGGACCAGCGAACTACGATCCAGAAACAGCGGCTAGTCCCCACGAGGGTCCATTTTTCGGCGCTCTGGCCAGGTGCGGCAGGGATTTCGAGAGGCACGCGTCCGTTAAGGGCGGCCAGACGCCTGCAACCCTATGGAGTAGAGATCACGGGTCCGCACGCAGTAGTAACGCCATNNATGGGTGAACCAACACTAGCGGAAAGGGGGCGTCGTGACCGTATTAATATCGCTTGTTGTTCCAATCCAGCACATAGTCCGTACGAAGCGCGGTAACAAGCTTTTCTTGAATGAAAAACCGCAATGTGTCGGGTTCCACTTTGATCAGTCGGAGTCCAATCTCACAGCCGCTGCGAACAGCTTCCTTGCACTTCGCGAAAACGGCGTTGGTACGGTCGCCATGCGGGACCAAATGACGCATGATGTTGGATTTGGCTCGCTTGCAGTCAGTTTGTCCAATGTAGCGCAGTTGCCAATCTTCGTGTTTTTTCTTGGTGTGAATGGCGTAGCAATTCACACCATTTGTTAATGTTCCCAGTAACGAGTCTTCGTTTGATTCCAGAAGGAAACTCGATTTTGAATCCCATTCGGCATCGGTTGATTTTGGAACTTTTAATTCATCCGGGTAGGTGAAAATAACGATACGCGAATTATCGCGCAAGCTGCCTATGCATTGCGCATAGAGTTCTGGCAGTGCTATCTCATTTTCAATTCTAAAGACGTCAATGCGGGGCATAGCGCGAAGCATCGTGTACTTTCTGGAGTGGCATCGTCGATCTCATCGAGAAATTTTCGCATTACAGGAAGCTCAAATTTTACGCTTTTTTTACGATTTTTTTACGCTTTTTTTACACGTCTGATAGATGATGCATAGATGTGCGCCTCNNACGCCTCACTGTTAGTTCGGCAGTGTTGATAACTACGCCGCTCCTCAAGAGAAAACGCAAATTATTGTGCGATGGTATTGGCGTATTGGCGCCAACATGAACTACGTCCAGATTTGATGCGTGCATTCATTGTGCATCCCAATCCAAATATATCTATATATAGTATTAGAAAACATATTTACTACTAGATATAGTTAATAATTCAATTATTTATACAATAAAAATCACCATTTTTTGATGGGGTGGATTGCGTATAGGTGCGCTCTACTATAGTGCGTAATTTGTAATTAGATACTATATGCAGTATTAATTACAAAAATTTTCACTACATTTAGTTTTTTTATTCTACGTCCATCGCAAGTAAGTCGAAAATTCGAGCGGAAATTATCTGTCTTGTGTGGATATTCGTACTTAAGCCATTGATTTTATTTTGAAAATTGTCATTTCAATTACCAAGAATTATACCCTTCCCCAAACAAAACAGCCTGGCATGAGTCCTGCTCATAGTGCTTGAAACATATCGAAGAATGCGGATCGGAATCTGATCAAAAAATCGGTGCGGCGTTGCACTTATCTTCTTCGATTGAGAGATTTTCCAATAGTTCCAAATGGGGTCGGCATGAAATTAATAGTAGCGATCGTCAAACCATTCAAGCTCGATGAGGTGCGTGAAGCCTTATCGGAAATTGGCGTCCAAGGCATTACGGTAACCGAGGTTAAAGGCTTCGGACGTCAAAGAGGTCATACCGAGTTATATCGCGGCGCGGAATATGTGGTCGATTTTTTGCCGAAAACGAAAATTGAAGCTGCGGTGGAGGATGCCATCGTCGACCGGGCCATCGAAGCGATTGAAAAGTCGGCACGTACCGGAAAAATCGGCGACGGCAAAGTGTTTGTTCATGAGTTGGAGCAAGTCGTGCGCATCCGCACTGGTGAAACCGGTAATGAAGCACTTTGAGGAAGATACGCCCGGCAAGCGAAAATCTGATTGGTTTTTGACATGATAGGGGAAAGCATGACTATGATCGGCAAGCTCCGTCAACACGTTGAATTGGCGTGTGTAGGCATGGTAGCGGCAAGCGCTATCGCATTCTCGTCGTCGGCCATTGCGGCTAAGGATGACGCTCTCATTGAAGCAACGCGAAAAAACCAACTGGCCCATGACGCTCAGGATTCACAAAAAAAACCTTCATCCGAGCAGTCTGCGGGCGTTGCTAAAAAGCTGGTATTGCCACTCGATCACGGCCCGCACGCAGTAGTAACGCCATGGGTCAACCAACAGAGACGGCTACGGGCAGAAGACGAGGCGAAAAAGAAATTAGCAGATCCAAATAGCGGAATTCAGAGCCCCGACAGTAAGTGATACGCGTGAAATATAGGCGCCCCGAATTGGCGCGTTCCAATCATCTCACTTGCTATCAAGCGAGAAATTTCGAATTCGGCGCGATTTTTACGCTTTTTTTATACATTGCCGCTTAGTTTTTACAAAATATTTAGCCTTATTTGGATACGCTTGCGCATTATCAAAGAAAACCTATATAGGGATGACGATGATCGTGATGAATATGGAATTTATCAGTGCCGTTCCGGCGACGCGGTTGGCGGCTTGCACTTCGATGACATCGTGCGGTCTATTCGCTCGACTTCGCCGAATGTGGCGAGCCTGTGATGAGAGTGCATAGCCCGATGTTTTTATCCTTTTTTTACTCTTAGCTTCGCATTTCTTACAATATTTTTATATTGAAATTGTTATCCTCAAACGGTCGTGAAAAGTCTTCCAGGCGAACCGAAAATATAAATGATCATAACAGTGACTAGCAATAAGGAGGGCGTCGGAAAATCCACCATCGCGGTCAATATGGCCGCATTGCGCGCGTTGGTAGGTCGTAAGGTTCTACTGATCGATTTGGGTTCCAAGAAATCGTCATTCGAGTGGAGCAAGAAAAGGAATTGCGCCAATATTCAACCGCAAATTCCAGCTTGTTCGATGAAGGGAAGATGTTTCGAAATGGAAATTGGGGGCCTCATGTCTGGCTACAATGATGTATTAATCGACACCGGCTGGCGTAACACGAAGGGCGCGCAGGCTGCTTTGAAAATCGCGGACATGGTGGTCGTTCCCATCGAAATTGGCGATGATAGCGTTGACGAATTGAAGCAAGTGATAAGGCGCATTAAGGCGGCACGCCGAACCAATCCCGGCCTTTGGGCCGTGGTTGTCATTGCCCGCACGGAAGGAACTCTAGTCATTTCCGCGTTGGACAAAATTCGAAAATATATTGCGAAGATTCCGTCAACGGCACTTGCCGGGACAGTTATTCACGAACGAATGTCGTTGCAACATGCCTTTAATACCGGGCTTTCCATTTTTGAATATCAACCGGGAGACTCTCTGGCCGTGGCGGAAATGCATGATTTATATCGTGCGCAGAAGATGCGGCGTGCGCGCTTGCCTTCGTTGTCGCGGATGCAAAAAAGTTCTCTGATAAATTCTGGTGCATCGAAATGAGAGCGCCCATGCCGGACGGCCCAAAATTGGAAGACGAGAGATTATGTTTACTCCAACATCATATCGACCTTGACTCACCCAACACGAATGGAACTGGTTGCAACAATAGCGGCATCCGTAGAAAAAAGACGGTGCAGTAGTGAAATGTTTATCAATAGCGTTACTTCTTAAGGAAAGAGAGCTTTATATGAATTATAAAAAAGGTCGGCTAAATTCCCGTGGCCTAATGATGTTTGCAATTGCTAGCGCGGTGGGGATGCAGTTTGCATATGCAGACGATGCCAAACCTAACGCCACTTCCTCAAAAACGGTCGCCTGCGATCCTTATAAGGATTACGCTTGCTTGGATAGCTACCTGGGAACAGGCGTCTGGGAGCGCATGTCAAATTACTACTCGTTGGAATACGGGCAAGCAGCGGCCCCCGCCGATCCCAAGGCGCCGCCATCACGCCGTGATGATGTGCCGCCTGCAGCGCAAACCATTCCGCCGATGCCGTTTACCGAATGGCCATATGGTGGGACTCCTGCTTTAGGGGCATCGCTGCCTAATGCGACTGACAGCCCTCTGATGGTCGGTTTGGCGAATACCGGTTTTGGCAAATGGATGGCGGACAACAATATTCAGACTTATGGCTGGATAGACGTTGGCGCGAACGTTAGTACAAGCAAAGTGCGTGGTGGCAATGTCCCGGCGGCCTATGACTACAATCCGAATGCCTTGGATTTGAACCAGATTGTTCAGTATTTCGAGCGGGTGCCAGACATGGTGCAGAAAGACCATAATGATTGGGGATTCAGGATTTCGGCCATCTATGGTTCCGATTACCGATACACCACCTCCTATGGTTTAGGCAGCTACCAGTTATTAGACAGGAACAACGCCAATGGCTGGGATATGCCCATGTTATATGTCGACTGGTACACCCCGTTTGTGGGTAACGGCTTGAACATTCGTGTGGGTCGTTATATTTCCGTGCCGGACATCGAGGCCCAACTTGCGCCAAACAATTATATGTACTCGCACTCGATGACCTATACGTTCGATAACTATACCAACGAGGGTATTCTCGCTTCTTATCAACTTAACAAAAATTGGATTTTGCAGGCTGGCGCATCCATCGGTACCGAGGCGACGTTCCAACATGCCTATCAGACATTACCCAACGTCAATCCGAATGCTTTGTATCCCGGCACCACCTTCAAAAGGGATCCGGGCGCCAGGCCGGCAGGAACGCTATGCGCACGCTATGACTCCGATGATGGCAGGACTGACGTCAATGTCTGTGGGAACGGCCTTAACAACGGGGAATGGGGATACAACAATCTGCAATGGTATGGCGTGACGGCCTATCATGCGTTTAATGAGCATTGGCATCTTTCCGCCGAGGTGTACCAGGAGCACCAAAAGAATGTTCCTAACTTGAATAACGCCTATGTTCAGAATATTGTTGCAGCGGGGGCCGGCACGCCATTCTCGCCGAATATCATGCAATTCAACGCCCCAAGTATGGCGCAGTGCTCCAATTCGGCAGTATTGACCTGCACCTCCGTTTCAACCGGCTTCACGGCCTACTTGAACTATTCTCCGGATCCGTTGAATAATTTCTCGATTCGTCCGGAAATCTACAGGGACCCTCAAGGTCAGCGCACAGGAACGGCGACAACGTACCACAATTTTGCTTTGGGTTGGCAGCACTGGCTCTCTCCGCAAATCGAATTACGTCCTGAAATTGCCTACTACAGTGCCGGTCTCCCAGCATTTAACGGCAACTCAAATTTGGGAATCGCTGCTAACAAGACCAGGGAAACGATTCTTTCCGGCGACATAATTTACCACTGGTGATGTGAAATTCCCGTGGGAAATCCACGGGAATTAGTACATGGTCCGAAAATAGTAAGTTCATTTTGCATGAATAGTGAGCCCATAAATGTTGCATATGCAGCTCGCAATAGCGCGGCTCTTTTGATCCGGGTGGATTGTGAGTTGCTTTCATTGGCGCATGAATTAGTCATCGATTGTCGAATTTGAAAAACGGTAATTAGTTGCGGGTGCAGCGCAGTTTCTGCACATTTTCTTAAATGTTTTTGGAGTAACAATGAAGCTCAAATCAATAACCCTACTCGTTCTATTGAGTGTTGGAGTTACCTCAATCGCGATTGGCGCGCAGGATGAAGCGCAGAAAGACGCGATTCGTAAAAGCGTTGCAGCTCACCGAATAACGGAGGCCCAGAAAACGCAAGACAACGTGCAATCGGGTAAAACTCAGCAAGATTTGTCTCCGGCTGAAAAAGAAAGAGTGACGTCGAACAAATAAGTCGGCCAGTTACATAATGTGGACTGAAACGATTGTTTGACTCGCGCTACGAGGGCCGGATATTGCTTGCGCAACAGTGACGAGCAAAATCAATAGTGCGAGTCGATTTGCAATGCGCCATGGAGTGAGAAATACTCTAGGCGCAGGTCAACTTGAATGCCATATCACTCAAATTTACACACCATGAACAAACTTGCCGATATTCCCCCTACGATGACCATGCAAAGCGTACGTAATCTACCAACCAAGACCAAGGCGAGCATTGTTGCCGGCATCGTCGTGCTGCTCGGCGGCGGCATGTTGATCAGCCATTTTGTCGGCGGCAAGTCGGACGTCAAGATCGTCTCGGAGGCGCCGGCTGCGCCCGGTACCTTCCGCCCGACCAAGGGGCAATTGGAGGCGCTTAAAATCGTTCCGGTGCAGGCAATGCCTTTTCGCGGCGAGCAAATTACCGACGGCATGATCGCCAATAACGACGACACGACGACACCGGTGTTTTCACCGTATTCCGGGCATGTCACCAAGCTATTCGCCAAACTGGGCGACAGCGTTGCCAAAGGCGCGCCGTTGATGGCGGTGGAAGCGTCCGAATTTGTTCAGGGACAAAGCGACTTGATCGCCGCAGTGGCCGCGCTCAATACCGCGCACGCGCAATTGAAATTGATCGAAGCGTCGGAAAAGCGCCAGCACGACCTGTTGTTGGCGAAGGCCGGCGCGCAGAAAGACTGGCTGCAAAGCCAGGCGGATCTGGCCGCCGCGCAAAGCGGGTTGCGCAGCGCCGAAATCGCGGTGGGAGCGGTACGCAACCGCCTGCGCATCCTCGGCAAGTCCGACGAGGAAATCAGCGCATTGGAAGCGGAACCGGCTGTGCAAAAGATGAGTCCTGAGGCGGTACTGCGGGCGCCGATCGCCGGTACCGTCATTCTGCGCCAGGTAGGGGTTGGCCAAAACATTCAAAGCGCGTCGGCCGGCGCTGCCAACCCGGTGTACTCGATCGCCAATTTATCGACCGTATGGCTGGTTGCCAATGTGCGCGAAACGGATGCGCCGCTGATGAAAATAGGCGCATCGGTCGAAGTGACGGTGCCGGCGTGGCCGGAGCGCGTGTTCAAGGCGAAAATTGCCTGGATCGCCCCTTCGGTCGACCCCAATACGCATCGCCTGCCGGTGCGCGCCGAAGTCGATAATCGCGACGGCGCGTTGAAACCGATGATGTTCGCCAGCTTCCGCATCCTGACCGGCGACGCGGTGACGGCGCCCGGCGTGCCGCAGAGCGCAATCGTGTATGAGGGCGCCGATGCCCACGTATTCGTGGCAAGCGCGGACGGCACACTGGCGTTGCGCCCGATTCATGCCGGACGCATCAACGGCGACTTGGTCGAGGTGACTAGCGGCTTGACTGCCGGCGAAAAAATCGTCACGAGCGGCGCGTTGTTCATCGACCGCGCGGCTGCGAGTAATTAAGCATGAAGCACACAATCAAGCAGTCTCAAAAGAAGTCTCAAAAGAAATTTTATTTGCCGGCCATGACGGCGCTGGCAACATTGTTGCTGGCCGGATGTGCCGTCGGCCCGGATTTTTCGCGCCCCGCCGCGCCGGCCGTCAATGGCTATACGCCGGAACCGCTGATGACCCAAACCGCGTCGGCGCCGGTGGCGGGCGGCGAAGCGCAGCGTTTTGTCAGTGCCGCGGATATTCCCGCGCAATGGTGGACCCTGTTTCATTCAACGGCCTTGAACAGCCTGATTGAGCAAGCGCTGAAAAATAATCCAAGTCTGCAGCAAGCCGAAGCGGCGTTACGCGTCGCACAAGAAACTGTATATGCGCAACAGGGCGCTTATTACCCCAGCGTGAGCGCCAATTTCACGCCGACCCGCCAAAAGGAAGCGCTCGGCAGCGTATCGTCGTCGGCCGCCTCCGGCGCTTCGCTGTTCAATTTGCATACCGCTCAGCTCAATGTGTCCTACACCGCCGACGTATTCGGCGGCAACCGGCGCCAGGTGGAAAGTTTGCAGGCGCAATCCGACTCGCAACGCTTCCAGCTCGAAGCCGCGTACTTGACGCTGACCTCGAATGTGGTGGCTGCTGCGGTTCAGGAAGCGTCGTTACGCGCACAAATCGCCGCCGCCAATACGATGATCAAGGTTGAGCAAGAGCAGTTGAACTTGTTCCGGCGCCAGTTGGAGTTGGGCGCAGTGGCGGAGGCGAATGTGCTGGCCCAGGTAGCGGCGCTGGCGCAGACCCAAGCCTTGCTGCCGCCGCTGCAAAAGCAACTGGCCCAGCAGCGCGATTTGCTGACGGCATTGGCCGGTGGTTTCCCGGGCGACGTATCGAGCAATGTATCGGGCAATGCATCGAGCAATGCATCGCACAATGCAGCGCCTGAACAGTTTGAACTCTCGATGCTGCAATTGCCACAGGATTTGCCGGTCAGCTTGCCGTCGAAGCTGGTGGAGCAACGTCCTGACGTGCGCTCCGCCGAAGAGCAATTGCACGCGGCCAGCGCGCTGGTCGGCGTCGCCAAAGCCAACATGTTGCCGCAATTCACCTTGAGCGCGGCCGGCGGCAGCATGGCCACCCAGATCGGTCAATTGTTCAAGTCCGGAAACGGCTTCTGGACCTTGGCCGGCGGTATTACCCAGCCGTTGTTCGAGGGGGGTGCGCTGCTGCACAAGAAACGTGCCGCCGAAGCCGCTTACGACGAAGCCGCCGCGCAATATCGCGGTACGGTGATCGCCGCCTTCCAGAATGTTGCCGATACGCTGCAGGCATTGCAGTTCGATGCTGACGGCTTGCAGGCGGCGGTGATTGCCGAGCGGGCCGCTGCCGATAGCTTGGCGATTGCGCGCCGTCAGGTGGAATTGGGCGATATCGGCTACGTGTCGCTGCTGGCGGCCGAGCAAGCGTATCAACAAGCAGTGCTGACCCTGGTTCAGGCGCAGGCAAACCGCTACGCCGATACCGCTGCGCTGTTTCAGGCATTGGGCGGCGGCTGGTGGAATCGGGACGACGTCGCTAGCCGGTAACCTGCGTTCTGCGCTGAGGAGTCGAGCAAAGATGTTGAATTATTTGTGTTCGGCGACTTAAGCGCGGCACCTATGGATTTATATTTTTTCGCCATAGATCAATAACACTTTACAAGAAAGTCAAGCATGAATGGTGTCGTCGAATTTGCGCTAAGACAGCGGTTTCTCATGGTTATCCTGCTTATAGCCATGTTTGGCATTGGGATAGCGAGTTTCATGAAGCTCAATATCGAGGCGTATCCCGATCCGGTGCCGCCGCTGATCGATGTCGTCACTCAGAGTTCCGGCCAGTCCAGCGAGGAAATTGAACGCAATATCACGATTCCGATTGAAATCGGGATGGCCGGCATTCCGCATGTCACAGTCGTGCGGACTATCTCGATGTTCGGGCTGTCCGACGTCAAGGTACAGTTCAGCTACGATTTTACCTATGAGGAAGCGCAGCAATGGGTGATCAATCGGCTATCGCAATTGCCGCCAATGCCGAACGGCGCCCAACCGCAGATCTCGCCGACCAGCCCGACCGGTGAAATTTACCGCTACCGGGTGGTCGGGCCTCCCGGCTATTCTGTGACTGACCTGAAAACCGTCGAGGACTGGATTCTCGAACGGCGTTTCAAGGCCGTGCCGGGCGTCATCGACGTGACCGGCTGGGGCGGCAAGACCAAGACCTACGACATCGAGATCAACCAGAATCGCCTCGCCAGCTATGGGTTGACGCTGCCTCAGGTATTGCAGACCGTGAATAACAGCAATACCAATGTCGGCGGTCAAACCATCAATATCGGCGCGCAATCGGCGGTGGTGCGCGGCGTCGGTCTGGTGCAGTCGATGAACGATATCCGCAAAATGGTGTTGGTGTCGAATCATGGGGTGCCGGTGTTGTTGGGCGATGTGGCCACGGTGAGCGTCGGACACCAGCCCCGGCTTGGCATAGCCGGAATCAACGACGATGACGATGTCGTCGAGGGGACCGTGTTGATGCGGCGGGGCGGCGAGAGCATGCCCACCATCAAGAAGGTTGAGGCGGAAGTGGTGACGATCAACAGCACGGGCATCTTGCCGCCGGGGGTGCACATCGAGCAAATATATGACCGCAGCGACTTGATCAACGTCACTACGCATACCGTGTTGCACAACATGCTGGTGGGGATTCTGTTGATTTTCCTGCTGCAATGGGCTTTCCTCGGCAATTTGCGCACTGCGGTCATTGTGGCGCTGACGATTCCGTTCGCGCTGGCCTTTGCCATCGGTTTGCTGGTGTTGCGCGGGGAATCGGCAAACCTGTTGTCGGTGGGCGCGATTGATTTCGGCCTGGTGGTCGATGCGTCGGTCATCATGGTCGAGAATATCTACCGGCATTTGGCCGAAAGCTCGGAATCGCGCAAATCCGGCATGGCGCTGATGCATAGTGTGCGCAGCACGCTAGGCTTGCGCGGCAAATTTGCGGTCATCGCCAATTCAGCTACTGAAGTGAACCGGGCAATTTTCTTCTCGGCGGCGATCATCATCGCCGGTTTCGTGCCGCTGTTTACGATGAGCGGCATCGAAGGGCATATTTTTGGCCCGATGGCGAAAACCTATGCTTACGCGATTGCCGGCGGGTTGATTGCCACCTTCACCGTATCGCCGGCCCTGAGTGCGATCTTGCTTCCTGAGCGATTGACTGAAGTGGAAACCTTTTTCGTGCGCTTCCTGCGCCGATTGTATGAACCGGCGGTCGATTTTGCGCTGCGCCACAAGAAACTGACTCTGGGCGTAATGGGGGTGCTGCTGCTGTTGGCGGGTTTGGCAGCGCGTCCCCTGGGGCTGGAATTCTTGCCGAAACTGGAAGAGGGCAATTTGTGGATACGCGCGACCATGCCGGCGTCGATTTCTCTGGAAGAGAGCAATCGCTACGTAGATCAGATGCGGAAAATCATCAAGAGTTATCCGGAAGTGCAAATCAGCGTTTCCCAACACGGCAGGCCGGACGACGGCACCGATACTTCCGGCTTTTTCAATGCCGAGTTTTTCGTGCCTCTGAAACCGTTCGACACCTGGCCTAAAGACATGGACAAGGAGAAATTGACCGAGCAGATGACACACCAGTTGACTGAACAATTCCCCGGCGTGGAATTCAATTTTTCGCAATATATCGCGGATAATGTCGAAGAGGCGGCATCCGGAGTCAAGGGTGAGAATTCGATCAAGATTTTCGGCAATGATCTGGAAACTTTGGAAAAGACCGCCGATAAAATCAAACGCGTGATGCAAACGGTGCCGGGAGTTACCGATCTTTCGGTGTTCACTTCGCTCGGCCAGCCGACCGTCAAGATCGACATCGACCGCGATCTGGCCGCCCGTTATGGACTGGCGTCCGGCGATATCAATGCGACGATACAGGCAGCGGTCGGCGGTCAGGCCGCCGGCAACCTGTATGAACCGGGGAGCGATCGCAATTTCCCGATGATCGTGCGTCTTGCGCCCCAGTACCGGCAGAGTCTGGCCGCGCTTGGCCGCATTACCATCGGCGCGCAAAATCCGAACGGCAATGGCATCGTGCAGATACCATTGGGTGATCTGGCGAAAGTGAGCCTGGTGTCGGGCGCTTCCTTTATTTATCGCGAGCAACAGCAACGTTACATCCCGCTCAAGTTCAGCGTGCGCGGGCGCGACCTCGGGTCTACGGTGTTGGAGGCGCAGCACAAGGTGGAGCAGCAAGTTAACATTCCAGGCGGCTACCGGCTCGAATGGGTCGGTGAATTCGGTAACCTGCAAGAAGCACTGCAACGGCTGGCCATCGCGGTACCGTTCAGCATTCTGCTGATCTGCCTGCTGCTGTATATGAACTTCGGCTCGGTGACCGACATGCTGCTGGCGGCGAGCGTGATTCCGATGGCGTTGATCGGCGGCATCTTTGCGCTGTACCTGACGGGCACGCCGTTCAGCGTTTCGGCTGCCATTGGCTTTGTCGCATTATTCGGCATCGCGGCGATGGATGGGATCATTGTGCTTTCCTATTACAACCAACATATCCTGACCGGTCTGGACCGCGCCAGCGCCATCGTTCGCACCTGCCGGGTGCAGATGCGGCCGGTGATGATGACTTGCATTGTGGCTTGCGTCGGGCTATTGCCCGCAGCCTTTTCCAACGGCATCGGCTCGCAGGTTCAAAAGCCGCTGGCGCTGGTGGTGGTCGGCGGAATCTTGCTGGCGCCGATACTGATTTTGATCGTGCTGCCTGTGCTGATTGCGATGTTTTCGAAGCGTACGCCATACGTCGAGGAACAGGCAAGGAAAGTGCTGGATCAGACGCGCGGAGAGTGGTTCGCCGAATGACGCCAGTCGGCAGGTCTGGTAAAAATGCCGCATTGCCGCGAATGCGTTGAAGCAATGCTTTCCCGTGACTGCCTAATATCTATGAGGGACAACATGAATTCTGTTGCGCAGCTATTTTCATCAAACGATGTGCTGCTTGATCTGGATGTTTCGGACAAGCAAGCACTGTTTGAAGCAGTTGGGCGCCTGTGGGAAGAACATTACGGTTTGGCGGCGGGCGAGGTGGTGGATAGCCTGAATGCGCGCGAGAAACTGGGTTCGACCGGCTTGGGGCAGGGCGTTGCAATTCCGCATGCACGCATCAAGGGATTGGCAAAGGCCGTGGGGGCGTTCGTGCGGCCCAAACTGCCGATCCTATTCGATTCCCCCGACGGCGAGCCGGTTGCCTATTTTTTTGTAATGCTGGTTCCTGCGCAGGCAACCGAGCAACATTTGCAAATCCTGGCCGATGTCGCGGAGATGCTCTCAAGCGCACAATTTCGCGACCGGCTCGGGGAGTCCAAGACCGAGGATGATGTCTATCAATTATTTGCCCTGTGGCGAAACCAGATTACCGGCAGCAGCGGGTAACAGCAGCGGGTAACAGCAACGGGTAACAGCAACGGGAAGCGCAACGGGAAGTCTCGCCCTAATCACCGCCAACGCCGGCGTCCAACTATCCGACGTGTGTAGCGGCTACGAATGTCAAATTTTTACTTGCCATTTATACGGTTGGCTCGAATTATTACAACATCTTTACGCTGGCGCCGCTACACTGATTTTAGCGGAGAGGGCTAAGCGGGCAATGCGATATTGGCGTGAATCGACCGGCAACGATCTTGGCTATGCGCAACGCGACGGGCACATTGACCGAAGCCAAGTTTGCGCCATTTTTCCTGTCACGCGCCCGCCTGCCACGCGCCCGCCTCGCTTGCAGCCATCAAACACAAAGGTGGAAACATGATCATCACGATTTTCAACGAGGACCAAAGCGCCAAGAGATCCATTCTCGCGATCAACCTGGTTGCGCTAGGTGCGCTTAACCATCGCAAAGCGGCGCTGATCGATGCAACTTCGCCACAGTATTCGCTGAACTGGAGCGTGCGGCGCAACGCTGTCGGCGTCAAGCTAAAGATTGCCGTTCATGCGGCGGAAAGTCTCCATTCGGAAATGGAGAACCAGATTTCAACCTACCGCACCCAATATCGGGAGATCGTCATCGATACCGATGGCGTCGATTCATTGCATTGCGAGTCGGCGCTGGTCGCGACCAATGTTTTAGTCGTTCCTGCATGGTCCAGCCAGGGCGATTTGAGGGGGCACGAAAACGTGATCCAACGCATTGAAACGGCACGTTTATTCAACCCTGCGCTACGCGTGCTGGTGGTTGACGTCCGAACTATCAGCGCCTTTAGCGACGCCGGGAAGCGAGAGTCGGAAGCGGCTGCGGCTTTCGCCAAAAAGGTCTTGGGGGCCACATTGGCTAGCACGGTCATCCACGAGCGGATCGATGACCGTCGCGCTTTTGACGGCGGGCTGTCTATCCTGGAGTGCGATCCTTGCAATGAACCTGCTGCTGCAGAAATAAAGGATCTTTATCAAGAGATAGCCGGAATGAAAGACCTGCCGATGCAGACCGCGAACGGCATTGCGGTGACGAATGCCATTCAACGGATACTGCATGGGAAAGCGGGAATCTAGTGCCGTGCCCGATTAGTAATGCAATCGGGCGGCGGATACAGATAAACGCTATTCGCGATCGCGTCGAGCGTCAGGCAGCAAGTTTTTCGATCAGCCCAAAATCAGCGCTGGCCATTAGCTTGTCGATATCGACCAAAATCAACATCCGTTGTTCGATCGTGCCGAGGCCGATCAGGTAATCGGTGTTCAGGGCCGAGCCCATTTCAGGCGCCGGCTTTACCTGCTCGGGGGTGAGCGTGATGACATCCGACACGCTGTCGACCACCATCCCGATGACCCGTCCCGCAAGAGCGAGGATGATGACGACGGTGAACTGGTCGTAGGTCGGCGTGCCGAGGTTCAACTTGATGCGCATGTCGACGATCGGCACGATGATGCCGCGCAAATTGACGACGCCTTTGATGAATTC
>PKWO01000414.1 GCA_003132085.1 Oxalobacteraceae bacterium
TCACCAACTTAACGTCACCAACTTAACGTCACCAACGCGCAAGGAGTTTGAAATGACAGGCATTACCAACAATACGGTATCGAACAGTCTGCTAGCCGCCATGAATCCGGCGGCGACGACGCAATCGGCCGCTGCCGCCGCGCAGGATAAGTTCATGACACTGCTGGTAACGCAGATGCAGAACCAAGACCCGCTGAGCCCGATGGACAATTCACAGATGACCAGTCAACTGGCGCAACTGTCGACCGTCAGCGGCATCGATACGCTTAATACCACCTTGCAGTCGTTGGTGGGCAGTTACCAATCCAGCCAGTCCTTGCAGGCCACCGCCATGATAGGCCACAGCGTATTAGCCCCAGGCAACAGCATGACGCTCGCCAGCGGCACCGCACCGTTTGGCGTGAATGTGACGACCGCATCCGGCGACGTGAAAGTGAGTATCCAGAATTCCGCGGGCCAGACGGTTGATACGATCGACCTCGGTGCGCAGAAGGTCGGCGCGGTGCCGTTGGCGTGGGACGGCACCACCTCGACCGGCACGGCAGCGCCGGCCGGACAGTACACGTTCACCGTGAGCGCGACCACCAACGGCCAGGATAATGCGGGCGCGACCGGCTTATCGTTCGGCGCGGTGTCGAGTGTTTCTACCAGTTCCACCGGCGTGACGCTCAATGTCGCCAATGTCGGCGTGGTGAGTTTGGCGAATGTTGTTCAGGTATTTTAATTAACGCAAGCGCCGAACCTTCGGCAACAGGAGATTAGCATGGGCTTTGAACAAGGATTGAGTGGGCTTGAAGCGACCAGCCAGAATCTGGCGGTGATCGGCAACAACGTTGCAAACTCAAGTACTGTCGGATTCAAGGGATCGGAGGTACTATTTGCGGATGTGTACGCAAACTCGCTGAGCGGAGCCGGTGCGACCCAGGTGGGGATCGGCGTCAAAGTGGCGTCGGTTGAGCAGCAGTTTACTCAGGGAAATATCACCACGTCCAACAATCCGCTGGATATCGCCATCAATGGCGGCGGGTTTTACCAGATGAGTCACGGCGGCACAATCACCTATTCCCGCAACGGCCAGTTTCAACTGGATAAAAGCGGTTTTATAACCAACTCCAACGGCGACCGGCTGCAAGGCTACAGTGCAAACGCGGCCGGCGTTCTGCAGAGCGGGTCAACCACCGACCTGCAGATCAATACGGCCAATATTGCGCCGGCGGCGACGACAACAGTGAAAGCGGTGTTGAATCTGGATGCGACCGAAAAAATTCCTGCCACCACACCATTCGTCGCTACCGATCCGACCAGTTACAATAATGCGTCTTCGGCGACAATCTTCGATAGCCTGGGCGATAAACATCTGCTGCAGACCTATTATGTGAATACCGGCACGGCCGGCGGCGCATCCGGTACGGAGGCCACCTGGGATGTGTATTCTTCGCTCGACGGTACCCCAGTCGCAGGCGCTGGAGCCGCTGGGCAAATCGGAACGCTCACCTTTACTTCTGCCGGCGCAGTCGATACGACGGCAACCACCTTGCCGTTCACCATGGCGCTGGCCGTGACCACCGGTGCGACCACGCCAGTGAATGTCAATCTTGATTTCACCGGCACCACCCAATATGGCGCTGCTTTTGCCGCATCGGTTATTCCGGACGGTTTTACCTCCGGTCAGTTGTCTGGTTTCAGCGCCAGCCCAAACGGCACGATAGTCGGCAGTTATACCAACGGCCAATCGGCGACGCTGGGGCAGATTTCGTTGGCCAATTTTACCGATCCGAACGGTCTGCAGTCGCTCGGCGACAATGAGTGGGCGGCAACTGCGACATCGGGCGTCGCACAGGTCGGCGTGCCCGGCACGGAAACGCTGGGGGTGCTGCGGTCGTCGGCAACCGAAGATTCCAATGTCGACTTGACCAGTCAACTGGTCAATATGATTACCGCTCAGGAAGACTATCAGGCCAACGCGCAAACCATCAAGACCGAGGATACGCTGCTGCAAACTCTGGTAAGCCTTAGGTAGTAGGCATCGTGCATGACGGGCTGCGTTTGTTTTCTTGCCGTCGCGGCATGGTCTGATAATAGGAGAATGTGATGGATCGCCTGATTTACACCGCAATGAGCGGCGCCAAGCACACTCTCGAGCAACAGGCCACTGTCTCGCACAATCTTGCCAATGCGACCACTACCGGTTTCCGCGCGCAGATAGACAGTTTTCGGGCAGTGCCGGTGTTGGGCGATGGCCTGCCGACCCGCAGTTTCGTGGTGGATGCGACTGTCGGCAGCGATTTCTCTTCCGGCGCGATTCAGCAAACCGGACGTTCGGTGGATGTTGCAGTGCAAGGCAGCGGTTGGCTGGCGCTGCAAACGGACGACGGCAGCGAAGCGTATACCCGCAACGGCGCATTGAAGCTCAGCGAAAACGGAATCTTGCAAACCCAAAATGGCGTGACGGTGGAGGGCGAGGGAGGTCCGATCAGCGTGCCTCCCGACGTGTCGATCACCATCGGCGCGGATGGAACCGTCTCGGCGATTGAGAATACCACCAAGCCCGGTTCGGTGAATACATTGGGAAAGCTCAAGTTGGTTAACCCGCCCGCCCAGAATCTGGTGCGCGGCGATGACGGCTTGTTTCGCACCAAGGACGGTACGCCGGTCCAAGCCGACGCGAATGTCACCGTGTTAGGCGGGGCGCTGGAAGGCAGCAATGTCAACTTGGTTGATGCAATGGTCAGCATGATCAATTTGTCGAGACAGTTCGATTTGCACATGACAATGTTAAAGACCGCAGAGACCGATGAAACTACTGCGACGCAGATTCTGACGCTCAGTTGATCGCGCGGCTGCAGAGTAAAGATTGAAGACGGCGTTGTGATGCATTTGTGCCATTTGCATTGATGCAGACTTTTTGGAGAGAAGAATGATTCGTTCGCTATGGATAGCTAAAACAGGTATGGAAGCGCAGCAGACTGCGATGGATGTCATTTCCAATAATCTGGCTAACGTGAGCACCAACGGTTTCAAGCGCTCGCGCGCGGTATTTGAAGATTTGCTGTATCAAACCGTGCGGCAACCCGGCGGCCAATCTTCAGAGCAAACCCAGTTGCCGTCCGGGCTGCAGTTGGGCACCGGCGTGCGTCCGGTCGCTACTGAACGGTTATTCGACCAGGGTAACCCGCAGCAAACCAACAACAATAAGGATGTTGCCATCCTAGGCAACGGATTTCTGCAAGTGCTTCTGCCGGACGGCACAACCGCCTATACGCGCGACGGCTCGTTTCAAACCAATAGCCAGGGTCAATTGGTGACTGCCAGCGGTTATCCGGTGCAGCCGGCGATTACCATCCCGGCTGCCGCGCAAAGCATCACCATTGGCAATGACGGCACGGTGTCGATAACCCAAGCAGGTTCTGTTGCGACGACCCAGGTGGGAACGCTGCAACTCGCCACGTTTATCAACAATGCCGGGTTGGAAAGCAAGGGCGACAATCTGTATGTCGAAACCAGCGCCTCGGGCTCCCCAAGCACCAATACGCCGGGCACCAACGGGGCCGGCATATTGCAACAGGGATCTGTAGAAGGATCGAACGTGAATGTGGTTGAAGAAATGGTCAACATGATTCAAACCCAGCGCACCTACGAAATGAACAGCAAGGCAATCACCACGTCCGATCAAATGCTGCAAACGCTCGCGCAGCTATAAGCGCGTCATGTGCGGCGGTGCGGTTTGAATTCGAATGATCGGCACGGCGGGCGCGCGCAGTTTTTCTGTTGAAATGCGCGTTGGCGCCGGCTGGCGTCACGTGTTACACGGATGGAGTAGCAAACATGAAACAGGGTATTGCCATATTGTTCGTAGCGGTCATGGCGCTGATCAACGGATGCGCGGTCGTGCCGCCAACCATCGTGCAGCATCCGACGACGGCCAAGCCGCAACGCACTGCATCGACGCCGTCCAATGGCTCGATTTACCAAGTTAACGGTTATCGGCCATTGTTTGAAGATCACCGCGCCCGCATGGTGGGCGACGTGCTTACCATGACCATCAACGAAAACACGAGCGCAGGCAAGACTGCAGGCGCGTCGGATGCCAAATCGGGCAGCGTCGCCTTTTCGGCCCCCACCCTACTTGGCCTGCCGGCCGCAACGGCTGCCAAGGCAGCGCTTTCAACGTCGTCGTCCAATAAGTTTACCGACGCAGGCGCGATTTCGTCGAGCAATAATTTTGCTGGCACGATGGGCCTGACTGTACTCGACGTGCTATCGAATGGCAATTTGGTCGTGAGTGGAGAAAAGCAGATTGCGCTCGACAAGAGTGCTGAATATATCCGGTTTTCAGGCATTGTCAGCCCTGACACGATTATCAACAATACCGTATCGTCGACTCAGGTCGCGGACGCGCGTGTCGAATATCGAACCAATAGTCACTACGATACGGCGGAGGTCAGTTCGGAATTGGCGCGCTTTGTCATGAGTCTCGCGCCGTTCTAGGCAAGAATATGAATATCATTAGGCAAGCAATCATGAAGATGGCCCTGATGGCGCTGTGCGGCATCGGGTGTGCGTTGACTACCGCAGACGGTCATGCCGAACGCGTGAAGGACTTAGCCAGCATCCAGGGTGTGCGGCAGAATCAATTGATAGGCTACGGTTTGGTGGTCGGGCTTGACGGCAGCGGCGATCAAACAACGCAAACCCCATTTACGGTGCAAAGCGTGGTGAGCATGTTGCAACAAATGGGCACTACCTTGTCGGCAACTGCGGCCGCAAACTTGCAACTCAAGAATGTTGCCGCGGTGGTGGTGACTTCATCATTGCCGGCGTTTGCCCAACCTGGGCAAACTCTGGACGTGACGGTGTCCTCAATGGGTAATGCCAAGAGCTTGAGCGGCGGCACGCTGCTGATGACGCCGTTGAAGGGGGCGGACGGCCAAGTCTACGCGATGTCACAAGGCAACATCCTGGTCGGCGGCGTCGGCGCGACGGCCAACGGTTCGAGAGCGCAAATCAATCATTTGAGTGTCGGTCGCATATCCGGCGGAGCAACGGTCGAACGCGCCGTGGCGGCGGCCTTGGGGCAGGGCGACTTGGTGTATCTGGAACTGAACGATACGGACTTCTCCACGGCCAGCCGCGTCGTCGATGCCCTCAATCAGCGCTTCGGCGCGGAGACCGCGTCAGCGCAGGACGGCCGGGTTATTCGGGTTCGCGCGCCGTTGGGAAGCGATGACAGAGTGGCGTTCCTGGGAGCGCTGGAAAGCGTTAATGTGGTTCCCGCCGAAATGAACGCCAAGGTGATTTTGAATGCCCGAACCGGGTCGGTGGTCATGAACCGGGCGGTGACGCTAAACGCCTGCGCGGTCTCGCATGGCAATCTGACGGTAGTGGTCAATACGGAGCCGGTGGTCAGCCAGCCTGCTCCCGGCGCCAAAGGGCAGACGGTGGTTGCCCAGCAGTCGCAGATCGAAATTACCAAGGATCCCGGCCAGGTATTGATGCTGAAGGGTGGCGCGTCGTTGTCCGAGGTGGTCAAGGCATTGAATGCAATCGGCGCCACGCCGCAGGATTTACTGTCAATCCTGCAGGCGATGAAGGCTGCCGGCTCACTGCGCGCCGAACTGGAAATTATCTAGGCACATCATGATTACGTCGACCGACAACACTGGCAGTCTCGCCGTTGATGCCAACGGCTTGAACGGACTGCGCGTGGCCGCCAAGCAAAATTCGCCGGACGCGCTGAAGGCGGCGGCCAAGCAGTTCGAGGCGTTGTTTTTGAATATGATGTTGAAAAGCATGCGTGACGCGACTCCTCAGGAAGGTCCTATGGATAACGACCAGAGCCGCATGTTTACCTCAATGCTGGATCAGCAACTCACGCAGAACATGGCAACCCGCGGCGTCGGTTTGGCGGATGCGCTGGTGCGCCAACTATCCGGTACGGCAGGGCGCCATGATCTGCAAAAGGCGAGTGAAAAGGAGCTGTCACCGGTCGCTCCGGAGGGTGCTGACCACGCGGCAACCCGCGTGAACAAGTCGACGCAGCCGCAGCCGGCGAACGTCAAGGCATTTCAGGATCGCCTTGCGGTGCATGCCGAGCAAGCCAGCCAGGCCACCGGCATTCCTGCCAAGTTTATGCTGGGGCAGGCGGCCCTGGAAAGCGGCTGGGGGAAAAGAGAGATCAAGGCGGCCGACGGTAGCGCCAGCCACAACCTGTTCGGCATCAAGGCCACCGCAGGCTGGACCGGCAAGGTCGTACAAACGGCCACCACTGAATATGTAAACGGCGTACCGCAGACAAAACTTGAAAAATTCCGCGTCTACGATTCTTATGCGGACGGGTTTCACGACTATGCCAGACTGCTGAGCAAAAACCCGCGCTATGGAACGGTATTGGCAAATTCGCATGATGCGACCAGTTTTGCGCAGGGTTTGCAACGGGCCGGATATGCGACCGACCCGCACTATGCGGCCAAGCTTGCCAATATCATCAACAAGTCGCTTGTGTAGCGCAGTGCTGGCCGGCGTTTTTCAACGGCATGTTATTAAATTTGCATGCGTCGGCTGGATTTTCGATCGGGGACGCCGTCGCGCGTTTAAGTGCGTTTAAGTGCGTTTAAGTATTAAGCAATAGTGCCGTTAACCTTATTGATACCGGAAGAAATTAGAGAATATATGGGCCTCCTAAGCATCGGTCAAACCGCACTAGCCGCAGCGCAGCTAGGCTTGAGTACGACCGCAAACAATATCTCGAATGCGAGTACGCCGGGTTACAATCGGGAGCAGATTCTCCAGACTGAAGGCGTCGGACAGAATACCGGCTCGGGTTTCATCGGCAGCGGCACCCAAGTAACGACCATACAGCGTATTTATAACAATTTCCTGACGACCCAGGTCAATAGCGCGCAGTCCTCGTATTCCAGCTCCAACAATAACTACACGCAGATTTCGCAGATTAACAACATGTTTGCGAACTCTAAAGCCGGAATTTCGCCGTCGCTCCAGAGTTTTTTCAATAGCGTGCAGACTGCCGCGTCGGACCCGAGCGCAGCGTCGTCGCGCGAGACCGTATTGACCTCTGCGCAAACGCTGGCGTCGCAATTTCAAAGCACCAGCGCACAGTTGAACCAGTTAAGCGATGGCGTCAATTCCGAGCTGACCTCCACTGTACAGAGCATCAACGATTATGCGACGCAAATCGCCAGTCTGAATCTATCGATTCAGACGGCGCAAGCAGGTAACGCAGGTCAGGCGCCCAACTCGTTGCTCGATCAACGCGATCAGGCAGTCGCCAACCTGAGTAAAGAGGTTGGTGTAACGGTTGACAGTCAAGGCAGCGACTACAATGTTTTTATCGGCAATGGCCAACCGCTTGTGGTCGGCGATAACTCTTACAAATTAACCACAGTCGCGTCACCGACCAACGTGAGTCAACTGGAGGTCGGCTATGTGAACGGCGGCACGACCACGCAGCTTCCTGAAAACAGTCTCGCCGGCGGGTCGCTCGGCGGTCTATTGCAATTTCGTTCGCAGTCGCTCATTCCGGCGCAGAATGCGATCGGCCAAATGGCGATCGGCTTGGCGAGCACCGTCAATGCACAGCAGGAATTGGGGCAAGATCAGAGCGGCAATGCGGGCGTCGCGATGTTTACGGCCGGAAGCCCTGCATCCACGCCAAGCACCAACAACACAGGCACTCTCCAGATTACGACCACAATCGCCAATGTGAACGCGTTGACCACCAGCAATTATTCGCTTCAATATGACGGCACCAATTATAATTTGACCCGTCTCTCCGACAATTCCCGGGTTTATCAGGGGACGACCTTTCCGCCGCCGGCGTCGATTGACGGCTTGAATTTCGCCACCAACGGCGGCACGCCGAGCACCGGCGATAATTTCCTGATCCAGCCGACCGCCACCGGCGCTTCCGGCTTCGGCGTGGCGATTACCAACACGTCGCAGATTGCGATGGCGGCGCCGATCGCCACCAATGCGCCAACCGCCAATACAGGAACCGGTCAGATTAGTGCCGGAGTAGTGAATAGCCCGCCGCCGCCCGACCCGAATTTGACGCAAGCGGTGACCATCACTTTTAACACGCCGCCGACCACATTCAATGTGACAGGGACCTTGTCCGGCGCGCCGGTTACCACCAACGTCCCCTACGTGGCCGGCGGAAATATCAGCTATAACGGCTGGACCGCGCAAATCAGCGGGAGCCCGGCTGTGGGGGATACGTTTTCGGTCGGGCCGAATACGAGCGGTGCCGGCGATAGCCGCAACGGATTATTGATTTCTGCGCTGCAGACTTCGAAGACACTTGACAACGGCACGACCAGCATTCAGGGCGCCTACTCGCAACTTGTGAGTTCGGTCGGAAACCAGACGGCGGAGTTGCTGGCAACCAGTACGGCTGCAAATACCTTGCTGAGCAATTCGACGAACGCCCAACAGTCGGTATCAGGTGTTAACCTGGATGAGGAGGCAAGTAACTTGCTGCAGTATCAACAAGCCTATCAGGCAGCCGCGAAAGTCATGTCGACGGCGAGCACGCTGTTTACTTCCCTGCTCAACATCATGCCATAGGAGGCGGTGAATTATGCGCATCAGTTCCAGTATGCTCTATGTAAACGCGGCGGCTCAGATTAATAGTCTGCAGGCGCAATTGGTCCACACGCAACAGGAAATATCCTCCGGCAGTTCGATTTTGACTCCGGCCGATAATCCGGTTGCGGCAGCTCAGGCTTTGGTGGTGACCCAGACCCAAGCGGACAATACGCAGTTCACCGCCAATCGTCAAAGCGCAACCAATTCGCTTTCTCAAGAGGAAACGACCTTGCAGAGCGTTACCACCTTGATTCAGAATGCACAGACCGCGATTGTCAACGCAGGAAATGCATCGTTTACGCTGCAACAGCGCCAAGCCATCGCGACCGGCTTGCAGGGAGGCCTCAGTCAATTGGTCGGCTTGGCAAATGCGCAAGACGGCAATGGCAATTATCTTTTTTCCGGATATCAAAGCAGTTCGCTACCCTTTTCCGTCTCCGCAACCGGCGCGCAGTATAACGGCGATCAGGGGCAGACTTCGGTGCAGGTTGGCGTCTCCCAGCAGATGGCGATCAGCGATTCGGGCAGTTCGGTGTTTGAGAATAACGTAACCGGAAACGGTACCTTTACCAGCGCTGCAGCCGCAGCGAATATCGGGTCGGGGGTGGTGTCGAGCGGTTCCGTCGTCAATGCCACTGCATTGACGGGGGACAATTATTCGGTGGCCTTCAGTGGCATTCAAACCGCAGCCGCGGGAGCGAACACCGGCAACGGGACCGTGTCGCCGGGCACGATTGCCGATGCCAAGGGGCTGAATGGCCATACCTATTCGCTGAATTTTAATGCCGGCGGAACAACCTACGATATCGTCGATACGACCTCGGGAACGACGGTATCCAGCGGCAATTCCTACCAGGCCGGGCAAGCAATCACGGTTGGCGGAGCGCAAGTGAATGTGACCGGAAATCCGGCTGCCGGCGATCAGTTTACCGTGGTTGCCAACCCGACCACTTACACGGTGTCGGATATTACCAATCCGGCTTCGGTCACGGTTCCGCCGGCGAATCAGGCGTACGTGAGCGGCCAGTCGATTGCGTTCGACGGCTTGCAATTCAATGTGTCCGGCAGCCCTTCGAACGGCGATACGTTCACGCTCAACCCAAGCGCCAAACAAAGCGTATTCACGACGCTGACCAGTTTGATCAATTTGCTCAATACGCCGTCCGGTTCGGGAGTGGCGACTGAAACGAATCTCACCAATGGACTCAATACCGCCAACAACAACCTGAGTAGTGCGCTGAACAACGTGCTGACCGTGCGGGCGTCGATCGGGGCACGCCTCAATGAGCTTACTTCGTTGAATACGGAAGGCGCCAATCAAGACCTGCAATACTCGTCGACCTTACAAAGCTTGCAGGACGTGAACGATGTACAGGCGATTTCACAACTGGCGCAACAGCAAACGACACTGACTGCCGCCCAGCAATCTTTCGTGAAGATATCGGGTCTTTCACTTTTTAACTACATCAATTGATCGATTGTTTTTGCCATCGGGGCGGGTTGCGGATGGACCGGCATCGATCCCGGAGCAGATGGATTGGGTTGAGAATTCCATAGTGACGGAGGGTAGAGCAAACCCGACAATGCCGCTTCGCCGTTACTTCACCTGATCGGCGGCAGCGATGCAGCGGTAAACTGTTGCATCGTCGTTATTGCTTCTTCCATCAGGCGCAGCAGCGGCGTGGTCATGTAGGGCAGGCTGAGCGCAACCATCACGAAACCGGCGCCGATGGTAATCGGAAAGCCGATGCCGAAAAGGTTCAGTTGCGGTGCGGCGCGAGTCAAAATTCCTAGTGCAAGGTTGGTGATCAATAGTGCGGTAATCAACGGCAACGACAGTTGAAGGCCGGAACTGAATATGCGGCCGCCCCAAGCGACCGCCTGCTTCAGCCGGTCGCCTTCGAACGGCGTTGCCGAGATAGGCAGCGTAGTAAAACTATCGACCAGCGTGGACAACACGACTAGGTGAATGTTCGCCGCTAAATAAACCATGATCATCAGCAACGCAAAGAGTTGGCTAATGGCGGACGACTGCCCTTCGGATTGCGGATCGAAGAAGGTGGCAAAACCCAATCCCATGGTCAAGCCGGTGATGGTGCCTGCCATTTCCACTGCGGCAAAAGCGATGCGCATGGCCAGGCCCATGGCCAGTCCGATGACCAATTGCTGCGCCAGAATCAGCAGGCCAGGCAGCGACATCGGGTCCATTGCCGGCATGGCAGGAACCGACGGCGCGACAATCATCGCAATGAGGAAACTAAGGCCGACTTTGACGCGTGCCGGTATGTTGCCGCTATTGTACAGCGGCGCCAGCGCCATCAATCCCAATATCCGCGTCATCGGCCATATGAAGGCGGCAATCCAGGTATGAAGTTGTGCGCTGGTAATGGAAATCATGTTGGAACGAACTTAACCGATCATACCGGGTATGCCTGAAAACATTTCTCGCATATAGTCGAGCATGATCGACAGCATCCACGGGCCGGCCAGCACTAGCGCGACGAAAATGCCGACCAGTTTGGGGATGAACGACAGCGTCATTTCATTGATCTGCGTTGCCGCCTGAAAAATGCTGACCACAAGGCCGACTCCGAGCGCGACCAGTAGCATGGGTGCCGCAATCATCAGAGTGACTTCCATCGCGTGGCGGCCGAGGGTCATGACGCTTTCCGGTGTCATCAGAGCTTCCTTAGTAAAAACTTTGCGCAAGAGACGCAATCAGCAGTTGCCAGCCGTCCACCAGCACGAACAGCATGATCTTGAACGGCAGCGATACGATGGATGGCGAGACCATCATCATCCCCATCGACATCAG
>PKWO01000105.1 GCA_003132085.1 Oxalobacteraceae bacterium
GCACATCAGCGCGATACTGTACTGCAATGCCTTTCAGGTGTCGAAATTCCTGCGCATGAGCACGGATTTTCGAAGCCTTCCCAACTTGACAGCAGTGCGCGAAGGAAAATGTTACGTTGAACACACTGAGTCAGAATATGCGTTTTCTGACTTTCGTTTTCGAATGACGGACCCCTCGATACCACAAGAGGATTGGGCGGAGGGCATCACTATTTTCGAAAATCCGTTCGCGGAAATTCTACTGCCAGCCAAAATACTACCTTGTACCAGCACCATTTCGTTAAAGGACGGATATGTTTATCGCGATGTGCACGGTTTCCATCCATTGGTCTCTTACATGTTAATGTCAATTGGCAACGCTACGGAGCCTCGTTGAGGCCGATTTTTCTGCGCGATTTTCATATTATTTGAAATGACTGAACGACCCATACGTTAGAGTTGGCGCGTCAGTGCGAAGCCTTGTCGGCTGTCACCTCAAGTCGACTAAGCGTTTTGTTCTTGTAATGCTCCCGTCGTTTTTTGTGCCAAAAGAATTTGGACGAGAGATGATTTCCCAAATGCCAGCTTATGAGGCACTAGTGACAGCTCATGGGTTAACTGAGGGGGAGCGATAGGTATGGTATATGGGAAGAACCAAAATAAACCGGAATAAACCGAAAGGCCATGCGGGTTTCCGGGCGATTTCGGGCTTTTTCTGGTTATGGAACAAAACCGGGCGAAATAGCGAATTCCGCTAATAAAATGAAACTTGATGGTTCAGAAATGCACTGGTAGCGGCCTATTCCTAATCAATTACGGACGCGGACAAAAAACAAGGGCGTTATTCAGGGAATCTGGATAGCGCCTTTTTGCATTGAAGTGCAATTTGCGCATGATTCCGCACCGATTGTCTCGACCGTTAAATAGTTGTTAACAAGTGGAAGACTTTACTCAAGGAATAGCAAGGGCTACCGCATCATTTACTTTAGTTTCATCAAAACACCCTGATTCCCTAAATTGTTGCAGAAGCATTAATGCGACGCGGACAAATTTGTCTGGCGGCAAGTTTGTCTCCAATTTCAATGTGGCACCTCCGATAGCGTGAAGAATCGTATCGATCAAGCCGCTTTCATCAATTACTGCATCGATTAGTAGAGCTAGTTGCCCATCCTGAACGTGGCGACTGCCCCAAGTGACATTTCGCCTGTTCTGCTCATCCTCGGCTATAAGGGACACAATGCCTTCAAGGGTTATAGCTGACACTCCTAAACGTCGTTCGAGCTGTGCTAGCACTCGCCGCAGGCCGGTACGCCATTCGACAGTCTTGCGCCCAGTGATGATGTATTCAACATTTACGCCAATCGTCGCAGCATGTCCCAAATACTTTGTGTCTGGGAATCGTTCGCCTGCTTCGTAATTAAATTGCGCAGTCTTTCCAACACCGCATGCTTCAGCAAATTTTGCTTGGCTCAGGTCCAACCGTTCCCGCTCTTCCTTTAAGCGACTTCCGAAATATTCCATAGCTCACCCTTGACATTACCTCAAACGAGATATATATTCCCAATTGAGGTATAAATTCCCAAACGATATATTTAATTCTACAGGAATCCATATGGAATCTAGCGGCTTAAAGACGGCAGAGGATGTTCTTAACGAGTTCGCCAGTAAGGGAATCAGCATTTCTCATTGGGCGAAGGAGAGGAACTTGCCTCCATCTGTGGTGTACGGGGTATTAAATGGTACGCGCAAAGCAAGAATCGGTAAAAGCCATAAGGCGGCGGTCTTGCTTGGATTGAAACACGGCGAAATCGTAGATTAAGGTCGGACACATGAGCGACGAAAACAAGCAATTGGTGTCCGACCTAAGCGCCGATAGGTCGGACACCGAAGGACGGACACCTGCAAAAGTGTCCGACCCCATGGAAAGCCGCATAAACACTGTCGATGCCGAGATTTTGGCATTGAAAAGTGTCCGACCTGCTGGCGCGGTAGGGTCGGACATCAAAATTGATTTTGTGCCGGTTTCGCAAGCGGCTGAATTGGAGGGCATTACCGAGAGGCGGATTACCGGGCGTTGCGCAAAACGCAGCCACCGCCAACACTACCACGGCGCGGAAAAAACACGCGTCAACGGCGTGGATGTATGGCGAATCCCGGTAAATAGCCTGTCGCCTGCGGGTAGCGCCAAATATCGCAAGGAACAAAAGGCAGCTCGCATAGCCGGACTGCTCGAAAAAACAGACGTTAAAGAATCGGCGCAACTACCCGCCGTCGTGCCGTCCGCAGATCGTCACGCCGAATACAGCCAGCTATGGGACAGGTACGAGCGCAAGGACGGCAATTTCAAGCGCATGGCTAATGAGGCGCTGGAAATCCTGTTGGCGTATCTGGAAGTAAAAGAAACCGGCGTAAGTGTTGGCTTTGCGGAAAAAGCCATCGAAAGCAGTCACGGCGCGGCGCGCTCGACCATCCGGCGCTANNACAAAAAACCATCTGCGTCAGCACTGGTTGCCGCTGCTATGTCCTCAATACCACGGCGGGCGGAAACGGGCGCAATTTACTCCGGCTGCGTATGACTTCATTCGAGCGTTAAAGATTAAGTCACCCGCAACAAATTTGCGGGTGCTTATCCGCGCCGCAGTGAAGGAGGGCGCTGGTAAAGGCTGGGTATTACCGAGTGAGGACACGATAGCCAAGCGACTGAAGGAAGAATCGGCGTGGATGTTTGCCGGCCCGGCCGCGTTGGAACGCG
>PKWO01000134.1 GCA_003132085.1 Oxalobacteraceae bacterium
CGCGTAAAGAATTGCAAGGCGATGAAAAAAAGGCGCACTTGGTGGATGCACCATGTGCGCAATCTTACCGACGCGCTGGCGGCCCGTTGCATGAAAGCCTCCTATCCCTTCTTCTCACTGACCTGAGCCGACTCGAACGTCGCCATCTCATGCATGAAATTCACAGCGGCCCGTAGCAACGGCAATGCCAACGCACAACCGGTTCCCTCACCCAAGCGCAAGTCCAGTTGCAGCAGAGGTCGCGCGCCAAGGTAGCGCAGCATTCGTTGATGTCCGCGCTCGTCCGAGCAATGGGAAAAAACACAATAATCGAGAATCGCCGGCTGCAGCCGCGCCGCGACCATCAATGCACTGGTCACGATGAAGCCATCGATTACCAGCACCATGCGTCGTTCGGCCGCTCCGAGCATCGCACCAACCATCATCGCGATTTCAAATCCGCCAAAGGTCGACAATATATCCAGCGGATCGGCTATCCCGGCGTGATAGGCGACCGCGCGTTCGATCACGCGCTGTTTGTTCAAAACACCCTCCGCCGGCAACCCTGTCCCGGCGCCGACACAATCGGCAACCGGGACGCCCGTCAGCTTATGCATGATCGCCGCCGCCGCAGTCGTGTTGCCGATTCCCATTTCGCCGAATCCGATCACATTGCCGTCCAATGCGGAAACCAGGGCCATGCCATGCTCAACTGCACGAGAACATTCGTCGGCTGTCATCGCCGGTTCCTGGGCAAAATTGCGCGTGCCGGCAGCGATTTTTCTGTCGAGTAAGCCGCCGCGTGGTCCGAAATCGTGATTCACGCCCGCATCTACAATGTGCAATGCACATTGATTCTGACGCGCAAAAACGTTAATCGCGGCGCCTTGCGCCAGGAAATTTTCAACCATTTGCCACGTGACGCTTTGCGGATATGCAGAAACATTTTCCGCCACAATACCGTGGTCGCCCGCAAAGACCATGATTGCCGGTTGCGTCAGTTGCGGCTGCCTTGTTTGCTGGATCATGCCGATCTGCTTGGCGAAGGATTCCAGCAAGCCGAGGCTACCGAGCGGCTTGGTCTTATTGTTGATCTGCGCATCGAGTGCGTCCGCTAACGCCGCATCGTGGGTCGGATGGATTTGTGGAATTTTCATAGGTAATATGGCGATCAAAGTGTTGGAAGCCCGGATAGGGACGGATTAGAACGCGTAGGTTGGGGAAATCCATATTCTGCGGCGAACGGAACAACCTTGACGCCTTGCCTGGCCAGCAAGCGGCACAGCGCGGCCACCACGGTGGTCTTCCCCGCATCCGAGGTCGTGCCCTGAACCATCAAGGTGTGGAACGGGAAGCTCACGGTAGGGCTTTCCTATGTTCATTTCGGTTGGTGCGGGCTTGTTCGAGTTTTTCGCACAAGGCGGCGGCGCCGTCCACCATGCGCGGGCCGGCCCGATTGAGAAGGTTTCCGTCAAGTACGAACAAATTACCGCGCCGCACCGCGGTCAGCGTCGGATAGCGCCGCCACATATTGACGCCTCCGTCAGACGGGCTTTTTTCGACTGTGCCTATGATCGCTTCCGGATCTTCCTGCAACACTGCTTCGATGCCGACGCTGGGCGCCGTCACTTTCATGTTTGCAAAGATATTTATGCCGCCGCATAAGCGGATCGCATCGCTGACGATGTGCTGGCCGTTAAGCGTATAAAGCGGCTTGTCCCATACTTGATAGAACAGACGCACCGGCGGCCGGTTTGCGTATTGCGCGGCCAGAGCGGTCAGTTTTCGCTGCAAGTCGGCCGCCGCCTGCCGCGCCGCCCTGTCGGTTCCCATCAATTGGCCGAGGCGGACCAGGCTGTCCGGAATGTCTTCCAATTTGTGCGGTTCGCTGTAATACATCGGAATTCCAAGCTGTCGCAATTGTGCTACTTGCCGGTCCGAACTGCCGTGCCGCCACACCACGAACAGGTCAGGCTTCATCGCAATCACGCGTTCCATGTCGATCTCGCGGTTGTCGCCGATATTCGGAATGCGCTTGGCCGCTTCGGGGTAATCGCTGTAACTGACTGCACCGACGATACGGTTGCCGCCACCTGCCGCAAAGAGCAGTTCAGTGACATGCGGCGCCATGGAAATAATGCGTTGCGCAGGTTTTTGCAGCAACACCGTATTGCCGTAGTCATCCTGCACGCTGATGGCGGCGCTCGCCTGGCTGCCGATCAAACAGATAGATAGCCAAAATAATTTCATTGCGGCTCTCATTGCGGCTTTCATTGCATTTCTCATTTCATTCGCCTATTCCATTGTTCCATCGCGCGCTCCAGCCGCAACCAACCGGCCTCATCGGGAGGCAAGCCCAGTCTGATGCCGCGCGCCGCCCGCGAAAACAGCCGTACCAAAATCCCGCGCTCGGCCATGTGTTGCCAGAATGCGTCCGCCTCCGCTTCCGGCCACCACTGAAACAGCGCGCACCCGGTCGCGTGAATGCCATAGTGACGCAACAGTTGATGCAAACGCCGTCCTGATGCTAATAATCGATCACGCATCGCATCTTGCCATGCGCCGTCGCGTAGCGCGGCACAACCGATCTGCTGTGCTGGACCGCTTACGGTCCACGGCCCGAGCATGTCTTCCAGCGGCGTCAGCAGGCTTGGATGCGCCGCTACAAAACCCAAGCGCAAGCCGGCCAATCCGAAAAATTTACCGACTGAGCGCAACACGATCAGCCCGCTCCAGCGGGCAACGCCGGTGTGCGGCGTCGTATCGGCAAACGCCTCGTCGACGATCAGCCAGCCGCCGCGTGCGGCCAGGCGCTCAGCCCAAGCCAGCAAGCGCTCCGGTTCGATGGTGGCGCCCGAAGCGGATGACGGCGTCGTTCAGGTTGCCGCCATGTTCAAGCATGCATTCCTCCGGTGAAGAAAGACAATGCCCCGATCAACGCCATGATGGCAACCCAAAGCGCGGTTGCGGCGGCTACCAGGCGCCATGCACGGACGATATCCTCGCCCTGCGCGGGGCGTCCAGTCCCAAGCACAGGCCGCTGCTCGGTCACGCCATCGTAGACGGCGGCGCCGCCCAGCGCCAATCCTAGCGCGCCGGCGCCGCTGGCCATCACCGGACCCGCATTTGGACTCGCCCATGCCGGTGCTTGCCTGCGCCAGCAGCGCCACGCGCGACGCTTGTCCGCAAGCGTCGCGGCCAGCACCACATAGGACAACGCAGTCAAACGCGCAGGCACCCAGTTCAAGGCGTCGTCGATGCGCGCCGCCGCGCATCCGTAGTCCAGAAACCGGGGAGTACGGTAGCCCCACATCGCATCGAGCGTGTTCGCCAGACGAAACAGCAGCGCGCCGGGGCCGCCGGCAAACGCAAACCAGAACAGCGTGCCGAACACCGCATCATTACCATTTTCCAGCAACGATTCAGTGCTGGCCTTGGCGAGATCGGAAGCACCGGCTTGCCGCGTATCGCGGCTGACAACGCGGCTGGTCAAAAGGCGCGCCCGCGCCAAATCCTCTTGCCGCAGCGCCTGCGAAATCGGCAGATTATGGTCACGCAGGCTGCGCAATCCGATACAAAAATAGAGTAGTACGACGTGTGCCGCAAAACCAATACGAGCGTTGCCGGCAACCCAATATGCGAGCGCCGCCAAAGGCAAAACCGCAAGCATCCACGCCAGCAACCCACGCCCAAACCGGTGCTGACCACGATTGAGGCAGCGCTCGACAACATCAGCCCACCGACCGAATCCTGCCAGCGGATGCCAACGCGGCAATTCACCCAACAACAAATCAAGAATTACGCCGGCCAATACCATCAGCGCAACATGTGGAACGCTCAATCCTGTCAACATGCGCCGCCCTTGAGCGCCAGCGGCAATCCTGCAGCGACCAGCACTGCGCGTTCGCAACGGGACGCTACTTCTTGATTCAGGCGCCCGGCCTCGTCGGCGAAGCAGCGCGAAACGGCGCCGTAAGGCACGACGCCCATGCCGACTTCGTTCGATACCAGCACCAG
>PKWO01000556.1 GCA_003132085.1 Oxalobacteraceae bacterium
ACACCTCGACCATGCCCCACGGATGCACCGCTTGAATCACGCGAAAAACCAGGGGAAACCCGCGCGCAACAATACCCATGCGCAACGGCAACAATATATACAGCATACAGATCAACTCGAGTCCCGGTACCAATATAGTGGTGACGAACACCAGCACCGCGACCGGCTCCAGCTTTTGATTGTAGAGCGCATGCACAGCGTTATACAGGGTGGTGGTGGCGCGATTGCCTTTCAGGTCAAGCTCGATCAACGGAAAAAGGTTCGCAAGACAGTACTGCGTCATTGCGCACAGCGTGAAGGCAAGAGTCCGATCGAGCCCGTTTGGCGTATCGCGGTAAAGCTCGGCTCCGCAGCGCCGGCACAGCGCCGAGCCGCGTAGCGGCAAGCGCACTTCGTGCTGCAATAGGTCGCATTCGGGGCAGGCGACAACAATCCCGGTAGTCGCCGCGCGCTGGAGATCCCTTTGCAGTTTTTTGCTTCTCATCTATCCGCAATGGCCGAAAAGTTGGGAGAATTAGGAGACTATACTACCGAATTATACTGAGATTCGCCGACGCGGAGGACATCGCCCGCAGTTTGATCGCCGTCACCTGCAGGCGAATGCCGATAACGTGGGCCAGCACGACGCACACAGGCGTGTGCCGCTGAACCTCGAAACGAATTGAGCCGGAAATATTCTTTGCGTCGCACAATGCATGCGACAACCGGGTTAATGCACCACACGAACCGCGTGCCGGGATTCCTTGGGAGCGTAATGCGTGCAATTCAAGATATTGCCGTATAGCTCCAGATAACTTTTTGTCATGGCGGCGACACCGTTTTCTTTGGCAAATTGGCGCGCCGCGTTAACCTGACAGTGGCACATGGCGTCGTCTGTCAGCATGCGCCGGATCGAGCGGCTCCAATTCGCCGGATCATGATCCCTCACCAGCAAGCCGCGCTCGTCGTGCCCGATCAGTTCCGGCAATCCGCCCACGGCGGAAGCCACGACAGGAATCCCGAGCGCCATCGCATCGAGCACCGAAGACCCCAACCCCTCTTCGCGCGAGGGAAAACTGAACACATCCATTGCCGCAATCCAGGAACCGACTTCCTGTTGGAAACCTGCAAAATATATCCGCTTGTCACCCTTTGCGAGACTCTCGAAATGCACTCGGTCCGGGCCATCTCCGACCAGCAGTAGCCGTGCTTGCGGATAATCGATCAACAACTTGTGAAATGCCTCTATCAGCACCGACTGGCCCTTATGGTGATCGTGCAGCGCCCCGACGTGCCCAATGATCGGGCCGCCGCCCAGCGTTTTCTTGATGTCCCGCACCAGATCAGGATGCATTGAATGCGCGGTGGCAGAACTCAGGATCGTGTGTACCGGCCTCCCCGACTGGCTTGCAAGGCGATGCGAAACATCCTGCGACACGCCAAGCAGCCTGGTCGCATGGCGGTAAACGCTGGCGGTAATGCTCGAACCCGATATCGGATTAGGTACTCTTCTGGTAATGATGTAATGCGTCTTTCTGAACGCGTGCTCAATGGCGGCCCAATAAGCGCCGCGCGCCTCATGAACATGAATAATGTCCGAGGGAGGCGGGCTGAAATGTCCGCACAACGGGTGCGAAACCTCAATTGCCCTCAGACCGGACGCAGCCGCCCGACGCTTCAATTCCGAACCGTCCCGACAAATCAATGTCTGGTCAACACCGCCAAGCTCAGCCAAACCCTCAATCAGATTGAGGGTTTGGCGCTCGCCGCCGCGAAATCCTCGTGCAAAATTAACATGAGTCACCCTCATTCTTACTCCGTCTCGGCCTAACAAAGCCGCTTCGCTCCGTTGGTGGCGGAAGCTGCCAATGCCTCCTCAATGTCGCTCGCAAGCCCGGCCCGCGCCGAAACCGCGTCCTTACTCCCGATGATCCCAGTGGTGAGCGCCGCCGTGTTCCGCATGCTCGCCGCGATCAGCGCCATGGAAATGCTGCCAGCGATGTCCGGCGCGGACAACAACCTGGTCCAGCGTCTTACGCTGATCCGGGGTCAGTACTTCTTGCAGCTTGGCCGTTGCATCCGCAATCTGCGCCAGCTTTTGCGCACGTCCGGCAGCCAAATCGGCATGCAGGCGCGCTATACTTGCCGCATCTGATTTTGTCTCCGGTCTCTTGGCAGGCGGCTCGGTCACCGCCTCCAGGGTCTTGACGTAAGCTTGCCACGCGCCTTGTTGCGATGCCTTGATTTCAAGACGGTCTGCCAATCTGTCGATGCGGTTCTTCAGCCATTCCTGACGTTGCTTGGCCCAGTCCTGTTTTACTTCGTTCGGCGCAGCAGGGGCCGCAAATACCGGCGAACTTGATGATGTCATTAGAGAAATACTCACAGCGGCAGCGGCCAGCAAATGAGCAAAATTGTTGCGGATAGCAATCACAATGTGTCCTTTTTGGTTGAATCGGTAGGTACTATTAAATCCTAACGACGTAAACGAACCATTGCGTGCGGCGGGATTTTTGTTAATGAAGCGTAAATGTTTGTAATAATCCGCATCAGTCATCGCCTGCCGGCACGTCCAAACGCTATCCTAGAGCGCTTGATCGCACGCGGCGCGTGGAAGCTGGGAAGGTAATCCCCCCTGAAAAAAG
>PKWO01000330.1 GCA_003132085.1 Oxalobacteraceae bacterium
GCCGGTATCCCGATCTCTGCATCCCCCACCGCCGCGATGCCGGGAGAGAGCGGCCGATTGCGGCATTCAGCCGCATGCCAGTCGCGCTGGAACAACAACCGCGCCTGCGCCGCCAACGGCCCCTGGACGACAAAGCTCAGGTCGGGCCACGCCGGTTGCCGATCAATGCCGATGAAGTATTCGGAAGCGAAATTTCGACCGCCGCTCCACACCGTTTCACCGTCGCACACGACCAGCTTGCGGTGGTTGCGCAGGTTGGTGCGGCCGCGCAGCGGATTGTGCAGCACCGGCATGAACCAGCGCACGACGACGCCGGCGTCGCGCAGTGCGCGCGCCTGCGATCGGGCGGACCGCAGGCCGCCGATCGCGTCAATCAATACGCGCACGCGGACGCCGCCGCGCGCACTGCGTATCAACGCAGCGACCAGGGCATCGCCGGTGGCGTCGGCGCCCAGGATGAAGGTGCACAGGTCGATGGATTGCCGCGCAGCGTCGATCATTTCCAGCAATGCCCGCTGCGACGCACCCCCCTCTTCGTGAAAGCGGATCGAACGGTTGCGCGTCGGCGGCGGCACCGCCAGAGCGGCCAGCAATCCGGTCGCCCAGACCGGCCCCGACTGATGGCCGTCCGCCGGCAAGCGAACCTGTGCGGTCCGGTTCGGGCGAGAGAATTTGCGCGTGCCGAACAACAGAAACAGCGGGATGCTAAGGTAGGGAACAACTGCGATGGCCAGCACCCAGGCGATGGCGGAAGAGGGGTTCCTGCGTTGACGGCTGATTCGGGTTATCAATACGTAGAGCAGCAATCCGCCGAATACGAACGCGCCATGCTCTAGCGCCGACGGCGAGAATGTCCAGCGCAAGCCCGGCGCCACGCCAGCGGTCACGCGTAAACTCCATTCACACGCATGCGCCAATCAGCCGCTGGCGGTTCTTGGTTCCGGTCAAATTCCATGTTTTTACCTGAAGGAAGGGCACCCGCGCATTTTACCGCCAACCGATGCGCTTTCCGACCGCAGGTGCCGCTGTCCGGCAAAGGCCGCGCGTCGCCCCGCTGTTTGGCCGATAATATTTGCATTGACTTTTGGTTTTCATTACTTATATTGAAAGAGTACGCTCGATAACATAAAAGGAGACAGTCATGCATTCGATCCATTTAAAAGACGTTCACATACCCAAAGGCCCGGATTTGTTCGCATTCTCAGTGGGCGAGGTCGTTTTGTGCTGCGTCGCACTTTTCTTCTTTCTCGTGTCTTGGGCAGTCGGCGGCGACGAGGCGAAGAACAGCATCGGCGGCAACTATAGTCTGGTTGTCCTGACGCTGGGCATCTTGATCGGCGCGGTGCTTGGCGTTGTCACCAAACCGAAGGCGTCGTAACACGAACACGTAACACGAACAGTTTGCCCCCGGTGCCCGAGCACGGGCGGCGGTAGATTCATCGAGACTGGGTTGGAAGATCAGGTGCGCGCTAGCATAGTAATATGTTGGCGCGCTTGACGTATGGCGTTTGCCTGTGGCGCATTGATTGCCTGTTTTGGGTTGGCAAAAATGTCAACAAAAAAACGCCAAAACTCCCAGCAAATCACGAAAATATTCTTGCTGCATGGAAATATAGCTGATATTATCCGCAGTAGGTTGCAACAGCGTTACGCAAACCACCGTTTTGCTCAGGACCTCAAGCTAATGCGCTCCTGNNTGCGAAAGTTGCCAATCTCCGACCGCCCCCTCATGCGGTCAACCAGCAGTCCTCCGGCCCAATTCCGCCGACTATCACCTCGTTGTCATCATTTTTGAACTGCAATGCGCATCGCATAGGCGAGCGGCTTTGCGCATTTGTTGAGAGTTTGTTGCGAGTTTGTTACACATAACGACGCATGTTGATTTTAGTCGATAACGACAAACCGACGGCCAGCGCCGATTTGGGGCTGATCGCAAAATCCGCTGCTGGAGGACCTGCGCTACTGTTATTTCACGCGGCAGGGGCGGGCGTCGGAAGATGAATTTTGGAGCGGAAAATGAATTTTACAAACATGAAGGTAAGCACCCGTCTGGCGATCAGCTTCGGCGCATTGCTTTTGTTGATGTGCATGATCATCGGCGTTTCGATTTGGCGCCTGGAAACCAACGGCGTGATGACCGAACGAATTGTGACGGAAGCCATGCCGAAAGAGCGTTTGATTGCGGAATGGCACAGCGCCACCAAGTTGAACGGCGCCCGCACCATCGCCGTGATCGACAGTAGCGACATATCCAGGCAAAAGCAGCTTGGAGAGAAAATCAAGGAAACCAGCCAGCGCATCAGCGAGATACAAAAACAGCTCGACGCGATGAGCAAGAGCCCGGCCGAGATTGAAATTTACGCCAATCTCGGCGAAATGCGCAAGGCATACCTGGCAGCGCGGGATGCCACTTTTGCCGCAAAAAAAGAAGGCCGTGAAACGGAGTTCAGGAACCTGGTCGGCACACGGGTCGAGCCCGCGTTGGAAAACTATCTTGCGACCATCAATAAGCTCACCGCGCACCAGTCCGAGCTGATTCGAGACTTTTTGGGCGAGGTGCAAGTCAACTACAAGACGGGTGAGCGCCTGATCGTCATTCTGGGTGCTGTGGCTTTGCTGGTCGGCGGCGCGAACGCGTTTCAGGTGACCCGCAGCCTGCTTAAACAGCTAGGCGGCGAGCCGGGTTATGCCGCCTCGGTTGCCAACCGAATCGCGGCGGGCGATCTTGCTGCCGTCATCGAAGTCGACAGCAAGGA
>PKWO01000509.1 GCA_003132085.1 Oxalobacteraceae bacterium
AAACCGACCGCGATGAAACACAGAATCGACCACTTGTATGCTTGCACCCAAGGCGCCGCTTTGGAACGCTGATAGTTACGATATGCTTCGACGCCGATCATCGCCAACGGCACTACTTCCAGTGCCGAGAACATGCCGCCGATGGCAATCACAAAGGTCGGCGTACCGGTAAAGTAAAGGTGATGCAATGTACCAAGAATGCCGCCCAGCAAGAATACGATGGTCTCCAATACGATTGCGCTATTGGCGGTGGCGGCGCGAATCAAGCCGAGGCGCGTGAACAACAATGCAATGACCGCAGTGGCGAATACTTCAAAGAAGCCTTCTACCCACAAGTGCACCAACCACCAGCGCCAGTNNCAGTACTCGATCATCGAGTAATTCGTATGCGGGCCCCAGGTCAACGATGTCGCGTAGAAGGCGCCGATGCAGAGTGCCGCCAGGAATACCATGGCAATCAGGCCGCGGCTCTCGGACGGTTTTTTCAACGCCGGCATTAGCCCTCGTCCCAACAGCGTGACCCAGAACAACAAGCCTATAAACAGCAGGACTTGCCAAACCCGGCCCATGCTGGTGTATTCAAGCCCTTGATTGCCGATCCAGAAACTGAAATCATTACCCATATGCTGCAAAGTGCCGAGCCAGCCGAATGCGGTGGACCCGACCACAATGAATAGTAGCGCATAGAACAGCACGTCGACACCGAGCTTCTGGAATTTCGGCTCGTATCCCGAGATCGCGGGCGCGATATACAGGCCGGTGGCAAGCCACGCGGTCGCAATCCACAATACCGCGAATTGGGTATGGATGGTGCGGCTCACCGTGTAGGGTAGAATCTGCGCCAGCGGAAAGCCGAAAAAGCTATGGCCCTCGACTGCATAGTGGGCGGTAATCGCGCCCATCGCGATTTGTGTCAGGATCAGCCCGATCACGACGTAGAAGTATTTCTTGGTAGCCTTCATGGACGGCGTCGGCTTCAGATCGAATAGCGGATCCGCTTTTGGCGGAGTCGGATCGCCTTCTTCCTTGTTGATCGAGTGGTAGAAAATCATGCCGGCAATTGCGGCGACCATCAAAATGACGCTGGCGATCGACCAGATCCCGGCGCCGGCAGTCGGCGTATTGTCGACCAGCGGTTCGTGCGGCCAGTTGCTGGTATAGCTGAGATCGGATTCGCCCGGGCGGTCGGTTGTTGCCGACCATGCGGACCAGAATATGAATGCCGGTAGCGCTTGTAGATCAACCTGATCTGGCAGCGATCCGGAATTCATCGCATATTGTTCGCGCAGCTTGTCGAGCGACGGATCACTGCCAAATAGGCCGATATAGTGCCGAGTGACCTCCTGGACGGCCAGCGCGCGTTCAGGCGACAGCGTAATGGCGCCGGTTGCCGGATCGTAGGTGTTGCGGCGCATCTCGGCCTTGAGCATGCCGTTCAATTCGGCCTGCTGGCCGACGCCTAGCTGTTCAAACGGTTTGCCGAAATCGCGCTGGGCCCACACTGCGCGCAAAGCCAGCGCTTCACGATGCAGCCAGTCGGCGGACCAATCCGGCGCGACATAGCTGCCATGGCCCCAAACCGTTCCCAACTGCTGGCCGCCGGCCGAAAGCCATGCTTCCTGGCCGCGTTGAACTTGTCCTTCTGAAAACAGCATAGTGCCGCTGGTGCTAACGACTTGTTTGGGAATGGGCGGCGCCGACAGATAAATCTCCGTTCCGACCCAGCCTAAAACGGCAAAGGACAGTACACAGATGACGGCGAGCCAAGTCCAGAGTTTGCGCGTGGGATGCATGGCATGGATTCCTTAATGGTGGTGGAGTTAAAATAAAAACGAACAAAAAAATAAAATCAAGTGCGATTAAAGATGCATTTTATCTGCATAAATAATAAGGTGCAAGTTAAATACATCTTATAAAATAAACGTTGTTCGGAAGTCTCAATAAACATATATATTTAATACTTCATTAATCCGACCTTCGATATTTGACGTAATATCGGTATTTGTAAATTTTCATCAATGGAATTTGAGTAAAACCATGAGACTGACTGCCTACACCGATTACACGTTGCGCACCTTGATGTATCTGGGTCTCAATCGGGATCGACTGGTGACGATCCAGGATATTGCCGAGTTGCATGGAATTTCAAAAAATCATTTGATGAAAGTGGTGCATCAACTGGGGCTGACCGGCATGGTGGAAACGGTGCGCGGCCGTAACGGCGGACTTAAACTCAAGGAAGAGCCGGCCGATATCAATATCGGCGAAGTAGTACGCAACACGGAAACCGATTTTTTCATGGCAGAGTGCTTTAACCGGGAAAGTAATGCGTGTGTATATGCGCCATCCTGCGCATTAAAAGGGGTATTGAGTTCGGCTACGGCGGCTTATTTGGAAGTGCTTGACGGCGTCACGCTCGACGATTTAATACGAAAAGACGGTAAGCGCGGAAAACGCAATGGGGCTGCCAGTCCCATGCGCATCCACCCCGTCGTGAGTGAAAAAAAACGGTAGTTGGATGGGTTAAGCCATCTCCAGTGGGTTAAGCCACCTGATTTATTTGGAGAACAAGATTCACCGGAATTCCGGCCTCAGACAAATGCCATATTTGCATTGCCTCGCTCAACGACGTGAGGCGACCTATGTATCGTCCCTGTAGATCGACCATGATATGACTCTCTTGAAGATTGAAGAACCAAAAATGTCGGCGAAGCGGTCCTCCGCGTTCATCGAACATCCTCTGTGGCGTCTCGGATTTCGCCCGTTTTACTTGCTGGCGGCAGTGTTCGCGGCAATCAGCGTGCCATTGTGGATGGCCGAATACCTTGGCGGGTGGCGCGGATTGCCGCATGTCAACCTATACTGGCACATGCATGAAATGGTGTATGGCTTTGCGGTTGCCGTCATCATTGGATTTTTGTATACGGCAGGACGTAACTGGACCGGGTTGTGGACCCCGAGGCGGGGCCATCTGGCGGCGTTGGCAAGCCTGTGGTTGGCCGGCCGCATCGCGATGCTGTTCGCGCCTTCGGTCGCGGCAGCCGTGGTCGATTTGGCATTTCTGCCAGTTGCCGCATGGCCGATGTATCATGTCCTGCAGCGCTCGGGTAATAAGCGCAACCTGTTCCTGATTGGGTTGCTTGGTTTGCTCACGCTCGCTAATGCGGTTTTTCATGGCGCTGCTCTGGGGTGGATTGCGCTGGCCCCGTCATTGGCGATACAAGCAGCGATCCTGATTATCGTGACGATGGAATCGGTCATAGGGGCGCGGGTCATTCCGATGTTTACCAGTAATGGAGCGCCCGGCACCAAGCCAATCGTGCACGCCAAGCGTGACTGGATCGCGTTGGCGTTAATGGCCAGTGCCGGCATCGCGTGGATATTCAGGTTGCCGGCACCGGCTGTCGCCGCTCTGGCGGCAGCAACGGCATGTGCGACGCTGCTGAGGCTGGCGGGCTGGAAGCCGCATCGCACGATGCATGTGCCATTGCTGTGGATTCTGCATTTGTCTTATGGCTGGATTTCCATTGGCTTTTTCCTGCTCGCGCTGGCGGCGCTGAATGCGGTTTCGGCAAGCGCGGCATTCCATGCGCTGACCGTCGGCTCGATGGCGGGGTTGATTCTGGGCATGATGACGCGCACTACGCTAGGCCACACCGGACGGGAACTTAAAACGGGTCGCGCTGAATTTTCGATGTATCTATTGATTCAAGTGGGCGCGTTGGCACGCGTGGCGGCAGCAATCGACATGGTCGGGATGCGAGATAGCGCGTTGATCATGGCCGCGGTTTGCTGGTCCGCTGCATTCCTGCTGTATGCGATCGTCTATGGGCCATATTTGTTTCGGCCGCGGCTTGACGGGCGTGAAGGTTAGCTTACAGCGCTTTCAGGCGTTAGCATCTCGGAGAATTTTGACTTAGATCAAGATGCCGGGGTGGGCGACTCCGTACACTGCATCGTGGTTGATCATGCTCCCATTCGAGGGGGAAGCGACCGCAGGAGCAGAAGAAATGACAGTTTCAGCGACACCAACATCCATGACCCCCTCGGTGGAGTTCGACGCGCCACTGATCCGCAAGTTGAACCAGTTGGGGCCGCGCTACACTTCGTATCCGACCGCAGACCGGTTTTCCGGCGCATTTGGCATAAGCGACTATCAGCAAGCGGTGGACAGCGTGCGGGCCGTTGGCGACAAGAATCCATTGTCGTTGTATCTGCATATTCCATTTTGCGACACAGTTTGCTATTACTGCGGATGCAACAAGATCGTCACGAAAGATCGCAGCAAAGCGGTCGTTTATCTCGACTACCTGAAACGCGAAATAGAGATGCAAGGCAAGCTGTTCGCCGGCATGAATCAGATCGAGCAATTGCATTTCGGGGGCGGCACGCCGACGTACTTGTCGGATCAGCAAATGGACGATTTGATGGCCCATCTACGCCACTGGTTTCAATTTGCGCCGGATGAAATCGGGGAATATTCAATCGAAGTCGATCCGCGTACGGTCTCGCCCGAGCGGGTCCACGTTTTGCGTTCGCAGGGATTTAACCGGATTAGCTTGGGCGTGCAGGATTTCGATCCTATCGTGCAGAAAGCAGTCAATCGGATCCAGCCGGAAGAGCAAACGTTGGCGATTATCGAAGCGGCGCGCGATGCCGGCTTTCGTTCAGTCAGCATCGATCTGATTTACGGTCTGCCAAAACAAAATGTGATCACGATTGCGCAAACGCTGACCAAGGTCATTGCAGCGGATCCGGACCGCATCGCAATCTACAATTACGCGCACATGCCGCATTTGTTCAAGCCGCAACGGCGCATAGCAGAGGAGGATTTGCCGACTGCGGACGCCAAGCTTGACATGCTGTTTCTGTGCATCAAACGCCTGACCGAAGCCGGTTACGTCTACATCGGGATGGACCATTTCGCCAAGCCAACCGACGACTTGGCCGTGGCGCAAAAGGAAGGGCGTTTGCACCGTAATTTTCAGGGCTATTCGACTCACGCAGACGCCGACTTGGTGTCATGCGGCGTGTCGGCGATCAGCGCCGTGGGTGGGACATACAGCCAAAATGTCAAAACACTTGAGACGTATTACGCCCATATTGATCAAGGCGAACTGCCAATTGCGCGCGGCATCAAATTGACAATGGATGATTTGTTGCGCCGGCTTGTGATTCAGCGGCTGATGTGCAATTTCGAGCTGTCGATTGCATCGATCGAGCAAATTTATCCGATTGATTTTGCCAGCTATTTTGCGTTGGAATTGGAAAAATTGCGGACAATGGAAATCGACGGCCTGATAAAAATAAATGCCGACCGGTTGAACGTTACGCTCAAAGGCCGTCTCCTGATCCGTAATATTTGCATGGTGTTTGACAGTTATCTGCATCTTAAACGCGAAATCATGCCGGAGCAGCTACGGTATTCCAAGACGATTTAACGGCCTCCTTGTCAACCCCCGCCCCACTATGGGGTTGATTTTTTCAACCCTGCCCACAGCGCGGGGTTGACTTTTTTTCCAGGCGATTTTTATATTATTTTTCAACCATCCACAGGAACAATCATGAAAATTCTATCCATCGCGTTTGCTGCGCTTATTTTTACTCTGGGGCTGGTTTCATTCAGCGCATCCGCCCAAGACGCCAATCTGAAGACCGTCGCGGCGCTATACCAGGGCAAGGCAGCGCTCGCAGGCAAGACCATCAGCGCCCAGGGCAAGGTGGTGAAGGTCAACAACGACATCATGGGGCGTAACTGGCTTCATCTGCAAGATGGAACGGGTGCTGCCAATAGCAACGATTTGGTTGTCACCAGCAAGCAGACCGCCGCTGTCGGCGATCAGGTCACTATTACCGGCGTGGTGGCGGTGAACCGCGACTTCGGTAGTGGCTACGCTTACGCATTGCTGATTGAAGAGGCCAGCGTGGTTATCAAGAAGTAAGTATCGACTATAGATTTCCTTTCTGTTGTTTCTCATTTCTGGAGGTTTTTTTATGAAAGACGTCGGATCCGTTTCGATGACACCGGCCCGTTTCGTTCAGAGGGAAAAGCATCGGCGTTCGCTTTTTTCTCATACTTGGCGCGAATTGATTCCGAAGGTTTTTGAAGATGTACCAAAATATTATCGTCCGGGAAATATTGTCGCGAGTTTGGGTTTGTGGGAATTATGGGTGTGGCAGTTCGTCAGAACGATCGAGCTGAAACCGGGATACAAGGCGCTCGATGTCTGTGCCGGCACCAACGACGTTGGCGTCAGACTGTTGCAGAAGCAGCCCGGCATGACGGTCACGGCGATCGATCGTAGCAAGGAAATGCAGGAAGAGGGCCAGAATCGCGCCAGAAAGTATGGCGTTCACATCGACAGCGTGATCCACGA
>PKWO01000425.1 GCA_003132085.1 Oxalobacteraceae bacterium
AGCAGTAGCGGCGACACCCGGCGCCACCGGCGGAACCGCGTCCGTGGTCGGCGCAAAGTCCTTGGCCGCTTCTTTCGCCGCGCCATTGTTGCCGTACAGGGGCTTGTTCGGGTCGGCCGCCTGCCCAGCCGTCAATTCCGGCACCTTGTCCTGTTTGCCGGTTTTGCTGAGGAAAGGCAAAGAAGTCTTGGTGATCGCCAACGCCACCACCAAGGCAATCGCCAAACCGATAATCAGGCCGATGACAATCCCGACGACGGTGCCGCCGCGTTGCCGTAGGCCGAATTTGTTTTGATGATTAATCATTCTTCCTCGATTCCATCCTGGATGGCGCCGATACGCCGATCAGCGACAATCCGTTGTGCAATACCTGGCGTGTTGCGCTCATCAACGCCAAGCGCGCCATTTTCGTCGGCAGGTCTTCAACCAGCACCCGCTCCGCATTGTAATAGCTATGCAGCTCGCCCGCCAAATCACGCAAATAAAAGGCCACCTGATGCGGGCCAAGCTCCTCCAGCGCGCGTTGCAGCATCTCCGGATATTCGCCCAGTTGCGCCATCAGCGCAGCCTCGCGCGGTGCTGTCAACGGCGATAAATCGACCGTGTTCAGGATCGATGCGTCGCCGCCCCATTGGGCCAGCACGGAACAAATTCGCGCATGCGCATATTGCACGTAATACACTGGATTTTCATCGCCTTGCGTAAGCGCAATATCCACGTCGAACACGAACTCGGTATCGGCTTTGCGCGAAATCAGGAAAAAACGCACCGCGTCGCGGCCACGCGTCAGGTCGTGGTCGAGGTCGCGCGATGCGGCACCGTCCTGCTCCGCGCGGTCGCCATTCGACCATTCGATCAAATCGCGCAAGGTCACATACGACCCTGCCCGCTTGGAGATTTTGACTTCCTCGCCGCCTTTCATCACCGTCACCATCTTGTGCAATACGTAATCGGGATAGCCGCGCGGAATCCCCAGCCCGACCGCTTGCAGGCCGGCGCGCACCCGTGCGACGGTGCCGTGGTGATCGCTGCCCTGGACGTTGATTACTTTACTGTAGCCGCGTTGCCACTTCGCGATATGGTAGGCGACATCCGGCACGAAATAGGTAAAGGTGCCGTCCGACTTCCTCATCACCCGATCCTTGTCGTCGCCGAAATCGGTGGTGCGCAACCATAGCGCGCCGTCCAGTTCATAGGTCTTGCCGGCCTTCACCAGCGCATCGACGGTAGCGGCGACCTTGCCGTCGCTGTATAGCGACGATTCCAGATAATAATTATCGAATTTGACGCCAAAAGCCTGCAGGTCGAGGTCCTGCTCGCGACGCAGATAAGTCACCGCAAATTGTTGGATTAAAGCGATGTCGTCGACGTCGCCGCTACCGGTAACCGGTGCGCCGTTGCTGGCGACAACCGTCTTTTTCGCCAGAAAATCGGCGGCGATGTCGGCAATATAATCGCCGTTGTAGGCCGACTCCGGCCACGCCGGGTCGCCCGGCTTATGGCCTTTCAAACGGGCTTGAACCGAATTGGCGAGCGTCGCGATTTGAACGCCGGCGTCATTGTAATAAAACTCGCGGGTTACCTGAAAACCTTGCACGTCCAACAATGCCGCCAAGGCGTCGCCCAATGCGCCTTGGCGCCCATGCCCGACATGCAAAGGTCCGGTAGGATTAGCCGACACAAATTCAACCAACACTTTTTTGCCGGTGCCGAGCGTGCTTTTGCCATATTGTTTGGCCTCGTCCAGCACCGCTTTGACCACCGCCTGCTTGGCGGCGGCAGAGACCCGCAGGTTGATGAACCCGGGGCCGGCAATCTCGATCGTTTCAATCAAATCAAGCCGGGCCGGGTCGGCCAGCACCGCCGCCGCCAAGGCCTGCGCCAGTTCACGCGGGTTCTTTTTAAGCGGCTTCGCGAGTTGCATGGCAATATTGCAAGCAATGTCGCCGTGCGACGGATCGCGCGGACGTTCCAGTATGACCGTCGGCCGCAGGGTGCTATCGGCCACAATCGCGGCAAGAGCAGTTTGAAACAAGTCGATAATCTGTTGTTTTTGTGAAGCAAGCATGGGGGATGGCAAGTTGAGTGAAGCGCCGTACGCAGCGTGCGGCGGCTGAAACATAGCATGAATTATACCGGCTAGCAGCCGCTCGGACTTGGTCTGAATGTTTCGTCAATTGCCGACAATCGATATTCATCGACGTTACTTGTCAATATATAAATATATTGGGCGCCGGTGGAGTGCCCGGCTTTTCCGATATCACGGAAGCTTCGGCAAGGTTATCCCGGAAAGTCCGTTTCAATGCGCGGCAATATATCGCGGTCAAGCGCGGATTCCCTCTTCGTCGAAACGCCAAGACCCGCGTTTAATGGTGATATCGATACTCCTGCGTATATCCGCCAAAACCATATGATGCGGCCTTTACATCCTGGATGTAGATGTAGCTCTCCTCATGCAGATTTCCCAATATCTTCGCAAAGCCGGCGAAAGCTTCGTTGATATATTGCGCTTTTTCGTCCTTGGTATTGGTTTCGTCGGTGATCTTGATGTCGAAATAGAAACTGTTCTTCTTCAGTTCGCTTAGCAGTTCGCCGCCGATAATCCAACTATCATGATCGACGAACTCAATAGCGATAGCCGTCACCTCGGGTTTCTTTTTCAATATGCGCGTCGTCAATTCCAGCAGCAGTCCGGAAATTTGCTTTGTCAATTCGCGGGATTTTGTTGCGCTTACTTTTACGTTAAGAATCGGCATTTGATGCTCCTATTAGTTAGCTATACAACTATTTGCATTAAAAAATGCTCATCCGATGGCTGAGCGCGCGGCTCTCACCTTGGCGACCGTTTCGTCGAAATGAGCGGTACCCAATCCTTTTTTCAAACGTTTGGTTACTTCCCCGCTGGCAAGGTTGAGCTTGTCTCTCATCGCTACCGCCAACACTGTTGGCTCGATTGCAGATTCCCGGCCGTCATGCTCGGTGGCGCGGCGCACAAGCAATTTCATTTGCTGCAACCCATCCAGAGTCCGGGTAGTCGTCGCGCGTGAAATCACCAGTTCCGTCGCCAGCGCGCTCTGCAACAAACCGGGCTTTTCCAGCACAACGCGAAGCATAAACGCTTGCGATGGCGTAAGTCCCAATGGCTTGAACGCCTTGGTCCATTCGCGTTCCAGAACACGGGCCAAGGCTGTCGTATTGAAATAGAGGCAGTGATCAAACATAGGCGCATTCTAGCGCAAGTTAGTTAGCTATGCAATTATTATTCTACGGGACGGCCACCGCTAGCCGGTTTGTCAAATTCTCGATGGTCAGCACAAATCCGGCATTTGCGCGGCCGTCCCGATTCGGCTGAACCGGCGAGACTGGCACACTTGGTCTGCTCTTGCGTCAGCGTCCGGTATCGCTCCCGGAACGCTTATCGCCCGCGGGGCCTCTCGTTGATGAGCGAGGGCATCAGACGTGCGTAGCTAACAGGGTGCTGCCGCGTCAACCGCGACACGTACCGCATTGCGACCGGATTGCTTGGCCAGGTATAACATCCTGTCCGCACGCTGCAGCCAAGCGGACGGCGCCTCGTCTTCAAGCATGGATGCGACGCCAATCGAGATTGTGATCAGACATCCTTCCAGCATCTCCGTCGAAGCAACCAGCGCACGCAAATCTTCCGCGAGGCCGCTGGCAGATCGCAAGCTTGCTCCCTTCGCGATGACGATGAATTCTTCGCCTCCATAGCGAAATATTTGGTCCGAGGTGCGAGTGCGCGAGCGTATCAATTCGCACAGGTGAACCAATACGGCATCGCCGGCGGCATGCCCGAATCTGTCGTTGACTGTCTTGAAGTGATCGAGGTCGAGCAGCAGCAAGCTCGATTCGATGTGCGTTCCGTTCGACTTGGCATAGGTCGCCAAATTACGTGCAAGTGCGCGGCGGTTGCCGACGCCGGTGAGAAAATCGCGTTCTGCTTCCCGATTCAACTCTTTGTGCTGAATACCGGTCCGATGCGAAAAGATATAGGAAAACAGATTGATCAGCATGATCGTGACCACAATCGTGAGCAGATTGAGGATAGGGATCATCTGTTGTGCCAACACAATGATCAGCACGATCAGCGAAACACCGTTGATCACGAGTGCAACGATCGGACGCAGCATGAAGAAAGCGGCGATCATGGTCGGGTAGACCCAATAAACCAGGGAAACTCCCTTGATATACACGGTAGCCAGCATCCCGACGGAGTAAAAGATTGTCACGACTACGCTGGCAAATTTTACGCGTCCGCTACGCCGCACAAATAACATCACGCATAGCATGCCGGCAACCAAGGTCAGGTCGAGAGCCGCCGACAACCAGTTATGCTGCATTAGTCTGTATACGCCGAACGGCAGGATGCTCGGAATACTCAGAGCACACAGCATTAATAAGATGACTTCTTCCTTGCTGCGCTTACGCTGGGTTTTTGGCACATCGAATCGATCATGAGCCGCAGCGTCGGCGTCGGCGTCGGCGTCGGCGTCGGCGTTAAGCATGATGGCTTTTCTCGATATGGCAGATGGTGCTCTGCCGAAGCGCCCGAGGTGGGCGTCGGCCGGTCCTGCAGCCTCCGACGGGCTTAGTCAACGTTAATGGCAATACGCGGCTGACGCCGCGCTCAGGGTGATTTGCCCGGTCCGCATCAGAGATAAAAATAGCGGCCTGGTTCGCTGCTGCCATTCAATCCTTTCCGCGCCGTGCGTATGGTGGCGCCACAACGCATCGTCGGCAATTTGATGCGTACACACGCAGTAACGCAATTCAATTGATCGTTAAATGATATCGGCGAATAGTGGCCGAAAAGAGCACATGCATGCTAGACGCCGGTTTGATCGGGCGACTCAGAACGGAGGTTTGGTTCTGAGCCGCTCCGCCGCTTGGCGGGAAATGGAGCCGACGACCTTTGGTGAGTATATACGTAATTTCCGGTCTGGTAATCGTTTACGATGGGTCTACGATGGGTCTACGATGGATCTACGATGGCGATCGCCATGTCACGCTATTGCTGGAGAGCGGAACAATCCGGGACCGCAGTAACCAACGCCCGCTCGGCGTCGGTTCAGGATTTTTCCTGAACCGCCTTTTCCAATTCTGCAATGCGTGCGCGCTGCGCACTTTCATTGGCATAACGTTCGGTGACGTCCCTGGCAATCGCCAGCGCGCCCAGAATGTTTCCCTCTGGATCATGCACCATGCCAAAACTCAAATCGACATATAGCTTGCTGCCATCCTTGTGCATTGATCGCGTCGTCAGAACCTTGTTCACATACTTCATCTGATCGGTGGCCATCGCATGGTTAAAACCGTTGTTATGTGCCTGCACCAGGCGTTCCGGGATAATCACATCGAGACTGCCGCCCATTACGTCCGACGCCTTGTGTCCGAAAATTCTCTCTGCGCCGCTATTCCAGACGCGAATCATGCCCTTGGGGTCGGCAAAGATAATGGCGTCGGGCGCCTGATCCACGATCGCCTTTGACAAGGCCAGATCTAGGGCTACAGTTTCATTGCTCGCTGGCATTTTATTCTCCTGTTAGTTGCGCCGCACAAAATATCATCGCTTTATATGCCGTCGCAAGACAGTGCCCGCGAAGAGCAGCGATTATATCGGTTTACGAGATCATACCTGCCAATCGGCCTTGCGGTTCGACTGGCAGGATTCAAGAGAGAATGGCGACTTACGGCCCGCGCTGTTTTGGTCCAGCTAACCGCCATATTCTGCAAAGAGAGAATTTACTTCATCTGCGCTTGCAAACGCGCCCTGGTTTGCTTCGGCAATGCCTTGCTCGATGTCTTGCTCGATGTCTTGAATCTGCCAAGCCTCGGCCATCAACAAGGATGTGAAGCAACTTTAGATTTGTGTTGTCGGCGCAACGTCTGGTTCGGTCGCCGGGAGTTGGCTATTCATATTTGGGAAAAGCCAAGGATGTGCGGCTTGGTGCCGTTCCTCGTAAGCTTGAATTGCGTCAACGTCCCGAAGCGTAAGCGCTATTTCATCCATTCCGGAAAGGAGGCGTTCGCGCCACGCTGGAGGGATACTGAAATGAATGACTGGGGCATTTACCCTGACGATTTGTTGCCAATTAAGATCGATCAGATACTGCATCCCCGGCGTTTCTCTGACTTCTTTGATCAACGTGGCGACAACGGCCGATTCCAATGTAATTGGCAAGATTCCATTCTTAAGGCAATTGCTTCGGAATATGTCCCCGAATGACTCTGCAATAATTGCGCGGATCCCCATATCGAGCAACGCCCAAGGAGCGTGCTCCCTCGACGATCCACAGCCGAAGTTCCTTCGGGTAAGAAGGATCGAAGCACCATGATATCGCTCCAAATTGAGTTCAAAATCTCGATTCAATGGCCGTGTCGAGCAGTCCTGACCAGGCGACCCCTGATCCAGGTAGCGCCATGAATCAAAGGCGTAGGGTCCCAGTCCGGTTTTGCTCATGCACTTCATGAACTGTTTTGGAATGATAGCGTCGGTGTCAACGTCGTCACGGTCCAGTAGTGCCACTTTACCGCAGTGTATCTGGAACGCTTTCATCGGCCCCATGCCCCTATGTCAACGAGTCTACCCTCAATTGCTGCAGCGGCGGCCATCGAAGGACTCATCAAATGCGATCGCCCGCCAAGACCTTGTCTTCCCTCAAAATTCCGATTTGACGTCGAGGCACAGCGTTCGCCGGGCATTAATTGATCTCCATTCATGGCAAGGCACATGGAGCAGCCAGGCCGTCGCCATTCAAAGCCGGCTTCGAGAAATATCGCGTCAAGGCCTTCTGCTTCAGCGGCCCGTCTAACGGCTCCCGAGCCAGGAACCACGATCGCTCGCTTTACTGCGGGAGATACGCGAAGGCCACGAACAACGGCAGCAGCCGCACGTAAATCCTCGAGCCGCGCATTTGTGCATGAGCCGATAAATACCTGGTCAACCGCTAGCCCGATGAGGGCGGTCTTCGGGTGGAGTCCCATGTATGCAAGTGCTCTCTCCAACGATTGCCTGCGTTGCGGGTCGCGTTCGTTGATCGGGTCCGGCACGGTTTCCTCGATCGACACGACCATATCCGGCGACGTCCCCCAAGTAACCTGTGGACGAATAGCGGCGGCGTCTATCGACACCGTTCGATCGAACTGACTGTTCGGGTCCGAGCGCAGCAAGCGCCATTGCGTAACTGCGGCGTCCCATTGCCGGCCTGTAGGCGCGTAAGGGCGTCCCTTTAAATACTGAAGTGTGACGTCATCAAACGCGATAAGGCCGGTTCTGGCGCCCGCCTCGATTGCCATGTTACACAGCGTCATGCGCGCTTCCATCGACATGGCACTTACCGCACTGCCCGAGAACTCGATCGCGTACCCGACCGCTCCGGCGGCCCCGATCTCTCCGATTAGCGATAATGCCAGGTCCTTCGCAGTTACCCCCGCGCGTGGCGTGCCGTCCAGGCGGACCTCCATGGTCCTCTCGCGCTTCATTTCGAGCGTCTGAGTCGCCAGAACATGCTCCACCTCTGACGTGCCTATTCCGAACGCCAACGCGGCGAAAGCGCCGTGGGTCGACGTGTGCGAGTCGCCGCATACGATTGTCATCCCCGGCAACGTCGCGCCCAGTTCGGGGGCGACGACATGTAGTATCCCTTGCGCCTTGTCTCCGAACGGGAAGTATGCAAGTACGCCGGAATCCCGTACGTTTCTGTCTAGCGTGTTTACCTGCTCCCTTGAAAGGTCGTCGGCAATGCCATGCTCCCAGCCTGTAGTCGGCGTGTTGTGATCGGGCATGGCGATAATGGAATCGGGCCGCCAGACGGCGCGCCCGTGCAAGCGCAACCCATCGAACGCCTGCGGACTGGTTACCTCATGCACCAAGTGCCGATCAATGTATAAAAGCGCATGTCCATCATCTGATTCACGGACCAGATGACTGTCCCATAGCTTGGAGTACAGCGTCTTCTGCATCATTTGTGACGCAGTATTGGGGCGATTCTCAACATATTTAATCCACGAATTAATGACTCGGGACACTAGAGCCCCTTCTTCCTCAGCATTGATATGATCTCCTCGTTGTGTTCTCCAAGCGTTGGGGGCGGCTTCACCTCTAACGAGCGCACCCCATCGTAGGAGATCGGCGATCGTACGGTACGGAACGTGCCGGTTGTTGGATGCTCGCCCGATATGAGTAGTTGAAGGTGTTTTGCTTGAGGATCTTCGAGCGCTTCGCTAGTATCGTACATCGGGGCATGCGGCACATCCTGCTGTTGCAGCCGCTCGCACCACACACTTCTCGTCTTCTTGCGAAATACCGCTGACAGCACCTCAATGAGACCCTCCTGATTTTCGATCCGCGCTTCACGTGTGCAAAACCGCTCGTCCTTGAGAATGTCAGGCATTTCTATCGCGTTAACCAGTCCCTGCCAGAATTTTTCAGGGGAGGACATGTGAAGCGCAACCCACTTTCCATCCGAGCACTGCAATACATAGGATTGGGATACGCTGGGGCGGCTGTATGGGCCCATTACCTCCCCGGCAGAGTAGAAGTGCGTAAACGCATCGAGGTTGAAATGCGTCATCGCTTCAAGCATCGAAACTTCGACCTTTCGCCCCTTCCCGGTCACACTTCGCTCAAAAAGCGCGCCAAGCACACCATAGGCCGCGTAAGACCCGGTAATCGAGTCCGCGAGCGCTGGCCCTACCACGCGCGGATTCTCTGGATTCACCATCAGATTTAGAAAGCCGCTCGCTGCTTGCGCAACGGTGTCGTAGCTTGGGCGGCCAGCACCCGGACCTGTTGCTCCAAATCCGCTGATCGAACAGTAGACCAGTTTCGGATTCAATTCACGCAGACGCGCCTCGCCTGCGCCAAGTTGTTCGGCAACTCCAGGTCGAAAGTTTTGTATATACACATCTGAATCTTTGACCAATTGGTCGAAGATCTCGCGGTCGGCAGGCAATTTTTGATTTAGGGTGATACTGCGCTTGTTCCGATTGTAGGTCTGAAAATGAGGGCTATATAGCCCACCCTTAAATGCCCGAAACGGATCGCCGTTACCTGGTTGTTCGATTTTAATCACATCGGCGCCAAGATCGCCCAGTAGCATTGCTGCTGCAGGGCCGGTGATAAATGTCCCCTGTTCCAAGACGCGCAGACCTTTTAGTACCTTGTGCATTTCGCTTTCCTCTAAGATTTAGACTACGTCTGAAGGCTTGCCGCTTACGCTTCCATAACCTTCAGGCAAGGTTCCGTCGTAGATAGTTTCTTTTGCGGCTTGATATGACAACGCAAAGCCGATCGTCTGCTCCAGCTCCTCGTTAAGATGAGCGATCAGTCCTGCGGTACGAGCAAGAATCGGCACCCCTTTCAGCGCTTGCACGGGAAAACCTATTCCCAACAATACAGCGGGTATCGCCGCCGATACGTTGAGACGCAAATCCTTTCCGATCACCCCCGGAATAGCACTTTCAACTGCCTCTGCGATTGTGACGTACCGCATATCGGCGCCGGCATCGCGGGCCACAGCAAAGAGCGTATCGACGCGGGGATCGCGTTCCTTGTGCAGAGGATGGCCGTAACCGGGAATGGATTTCCGCAGCGCGCGGTATTCCGTTACGACCATGCTCGCAGCATCATCCAAGGAAGCGTTATTCGATGATCGCTCATCGATTTCCAAAAACATTCTCCCTGCGGCCTCGGAAGCGCCCAGGATCACGGAACCGCATCCCAGGATTCCGGCTGCGACCGCACCTTGCAGAGCGTCCGGCGCTGCCGCAAGCGTCATGCGACTAGCCTGAACGCTAGGCACCAATCCATGCTCGGCAATTGCGACCAAGGTAGCATTCAGAACAGCGGTGGCACAGGCTGACGGCCTTTGCCCGGTTAGCAGGAGGTAAAAGTACTCGGTAAAGGAGATTTTCCCGATCAAGTCGCGACATAGGTCAGCGCCCCGCACGATGATGGTATGTTCGTTCGATGTTGAGATTGCCGTGCGCGGCACTGTATTTTTGCCAATTTTCATTAGATTCCTTGTATATCGATGCAATATTGGTACTGCATTTTCGCCCTAGCGCGGTGAAAATCGTCGTTAGCTGAGGGATAGTGAACTTCGAGCATCCGGCCGTCGACTGCGCCCCCAGCATGAGATTCGTTTTCGAGAGTGAGGCTCCGACGCACACCTATGAGAAAATCTGCACGAAGATGCGGATTCCCGCTACAACCAACGGCGTTGTAATCGGCGCATGGCAACACTTTTTCTCCAATCTAATTATTCGATTCGCTATGACTCTGTTTGATTGCGATCAGGCATCCAATGATAGAAGCGATAAGAAAAACATGACAGTGATTATTATTCATTGTTATCATTGACAATATCGATTGAAATCACGTTCGTTGGAGAATCATGGAGCTAAGGCACTTGCGTTACTTTGAAGCGCTTGCACAATGTCTGCACTTCACACGCGCAGCCGAGCGAGTGCATGTGACACAATCCACGCTGTCGCACCAGATAAAGCAGTTGGAAGAAGAAGTGGGGCAACGCTTATTCGATCGTATCGGTAAGCGGGTCGTCATCACCGAAGCAGGCGAGATATTTTTATCCTCGGCATCGAAAGCACTCAAGGAGATCGATCAGGGTCTGGGGAGGCTGAAGGAAGCTTCCACTGATCTCACCGGAGAAATCAGAATCGGAGCAACGCACACATTCAACATCGGTTTCATTCCGTCGTGCGTCGCGAATTTCCTGTCGAAGTATCCGACAGTTAAGATAACAGTTGAGGAACTCGCTGCCGATTTAATCGCCCGCAGGCTGGCGGAAGGTGCACTCGACATCGGTATTGCCTACCGCCCGTCCGATTCAAATGACCTTTTGTTCGAGCCCCTATATAACGAAGAGATGGTTCTGGTAGTGTCTTCGGAACACGCCTTTGCGAGCCGCAAGCGGATTCGCATGGTTGAGCTTCATCGACAAAAGCTGGTACTGCTTCCTGAAACTTTTTCGACACGGATCATGCTTAACGAGTGTTTCAGGAACTGCGGCGCCGAGCCATCTGTCATCGTGGAGATGAACACTATCGCGCCGATGCTGGGCCTCGCGTCAAGAACGTTGATCGGCACCATCGTTTCAAGGAACGCAGTGCCGGCGCTTCCTGGTCTGCATGTCGTGCTTCTGGAAAGCCCCACCCCGGTGCGAACGCCAGGCATCCTATGGCGGCGAGAGCAAGAAAAAACGACTCCTATCAGATTTTTTGCCGCGATTGCCAGAAAAATAGCACTTGATAGCAGTCTAAGTTCCTCACATAGCGCATAGACACGAAGACGGCACGCGGTAACCGGCAGAGCTGACCGGCATACTGACTAAGGAAGCGGCGATAGCCGGGCGGCGCCGGTCAAGGCGAGAGCGCATGACCGGCCGCACGAATACACCGATATCGCGATAGACGCCAGCGGCTGTACAGTCACGACACCGCTTCGTTTATCCTACTAGTCGGGAAACTGCTCCGACCGCATTTTCATCCAGCGGTCGATATCGGCTTTTGCGCTGACGACAGCAGCCGACATGAATTTCTCCGTCACCGGCACGTTTGTCGTAAACTCCACACGCAATCCATTTGGATCACAAAAATAAATCGACTTGCAATAACCGTGATCAAGCTCCATCACCGCAATCCCTGCTGCGGCAAGCTTTTTCTTGGTATCGTCAATGACCGCAGGGTTGTTGACTTCCAGAGCAATGTGATGGGCAAAAGGGTCCGTTTCGGGAAACTGAACGGCATCCCGTTTGTAATGATTGGGATAATCAAAGAACGCAAGCCAGCTCCCGTCGCCAAGCTCAAAGTAGATGTGCAGGTAAGGAATTGCCTCGTTTGTGATGGGATCAACCGGCTCGACCAGGGCTGCCGTCATCGGCAGCCCCAGGATGTCTTCATAAAAATGTCGCGTTTCTTCGGCATTTTTACAACGATATGCGTGGTGATGAAGCATCTTTACCGGGTTCTTTTGCTGCCTGGCTTTTGCGATCTCGCGGGCCTTCTCGAGGTCAATGCCACTGTCTGTCCAATTATTAAGGCTCATCTCTATCTCCAATTAAAAAGACTGCAATCGATGCGTTCAAAAAATAGTCATGTGATGCAGTCGCTGACACACCGCTAACGACAGAGCGCACGCGAGCGGCACAATTCTCCAGTGCCGCAAATCGCTGGTGTCCGGCGGCGAAACGAACACGCAAGGAGTCTGGTTCTCCCAACTTTTTTCAACGCCATCATCACGAATTACTGCGCTAAGCTTTCAAGCGTGCTGAGGGACCAGTGGCTTTCATTTACATTTTTTGGATTTACCTTGAAGTCGTATACGGGAGTACTCGACGCATGGCGCGACTTGAAGTCGATAAAATCAAGGTACGTAACATACAGCGCTCGCGCTCCGTCTTCGGCTATGACCGGCCGCACGTGGGCATTAACAAACTTCCAGAATCCTCCTTTCTTGTCGTAGTTCTCCGAATAGTATGGTCTAAACATTTTTGTATCGACATACATAACGCGCTTGCTGTATGGGTGTTCCGCGGGAGCAGTAGCTTCGACGACGTAGACTTCGCGCGGTTGCCAACGTTCTACCGGATTCCAGTGAGGTGCATTTTTTAAATCAATCGCTGGAAATTCATCCGGGGTTCCCTTTTTCGCAGCGTTAAATACATCTTTGCGGCTATCGGTGATCGCGAGGACGTAGCGTTTTCCAAGAAGCTTGAACTTCGGGTACCAGCTCGGGCGTGCATTGAATATGTCGAGGTCGTCATTTAGAAAGTCGTTTCCGCCAACCGGGTCCATCCACGCTCCGCCGGACAGCCGGCGCGCCCGCCTTGCAGATTTAAGATAGGCCCAGCTGTCCTCGACCTTCGACGAGTCGTATCGAATCGCGAAAGTCCCTAATCCCTTGATGTCGGCCGGAGCTTGGGCTAGCACAAACGTTTTCGTCAGCACCGATCCGTCACCGATAATGGGTTCGCCGGTCAACCTTCCCTTATAACTGATTCGTTGATATATCCAATCGGATGAGTTCTCCAGGCCTTTGTCGGCAGAGATGGCCGCCGTACTGAACCTATTGTAGGCAATATTTCCTTCCCTAGGGTTGTAGTAGAAGTTCCACATGATCTTGTCGGCGGAAAACGGGTCACTCTCCGAAATTTCCGGGAAAGGCACGCCAGCCATGTATCCCGTTACCTCACGCGTCGCCGGATCGAATTTGACCTTTCCGGAATATTTTTTGGTAGCCTCGACCATGGCAGGGTCGTCAGGATAAGGCTTGGCGGAGTCTAGCGTTATCCTGAGGCCCCATTCCCTGATTTGCCACTCAACTTTTTCAGTAAGCAGGCTGCCTACCGTATGGCCGTCAAAAGTGTCGTTCTTGATCTTATCCAGATTGGACTTTTCGATCACGGTGCCTGCAGGCAACTCGGCCGCATATGCTGTCGAGGCGCCGTAGGCGACAGCGATAAGGGCAGCAATGCCCATTGCTTTGATATTTCGCATGCCACTTCTCCTAGATTAAAACTGATAAGTTAAACGGGCCATCAATTGGTCGTTATTGGCTAGATTGCCCAAGAAATATGATGAGGTTTCAACCTGGCCCGGCAGCTTCTGGTGATTCGCGAAGAACAGATCTGCCTCAATACCCAGCCGCAAATGATCGCCGATCTGGAAGTTGATGTTCGGCACCAGGAACGTGTCGCCACTGCTGAGACTTTTGCCGAATATCAGACCGGGATTGACCTTGTTATTCATGAAGTTCAGCACCAGAAAGCCGGTCAACAACGTCGTGTGCTCCTTAGCCGGGGCGCCGAAGCCTGCCAGGTCAACCATGTCGTCGGTCTTCTTGTAGTCCTGGATCCATGTGTCAAAGAGCTGGATCGAGAAGAACGATGCCTGGCTTGTTCCGAGATAAGACATGGTCTTAAACTGCTTGTCGAATCTAACGGAGGTCAATACGTTTTTCTTCTTCATGATGCCTCCCCAACCCGGCAATTGGCCGCCGAAGAAGTTGCTGCCGACGTTGTAGGGCGCATCCTTCTCATAGCCGATCTCAGCGGCGAGCACTGCATCGATCGCATCCACGTTGCCGCTCAGGCTCGCGCCGTACATCGTGATCTCGGGATAGATGAATTCGCCGATACCTTGCGGCTTCACGCCCATGTAAGGCGCAACGAAGGCCGAACTGACAATCGGATTCGGGTTGAAGCTGTTCACGTAGGACAGGGAATAACTTAAATCCCCCGTAGATCCCGTCCACCGCACGCCGCCGGTGGTCTTGGAGATGTCGCCATCGGGATGGTGATAGTTGTAGCTCACGTTGCCCGGTGCCAGGAAATCTATCCCCTTGTGGGGCTGGAGCGCCCAGCGTCCGCCGGAGAGGTCATAGGTAATGCCGATATCTTTGCCGGGGTCGAGGCCGGGACGAACCAGGACCTGAAGCGCGCCATTGAGCTCCGGAACCGCCAATGTTGCATTCGCCATGATCAGCGGCTTGCGAAGTTCGTCGTTATCCGCCTCGAGAAACGAGTGCCAGCGATAGTCGTAGCCCTGAATCACGTCCATGATGTGGAAGAAATCGGTCTCGCCCCATGCCACCTGCTGCTTCCCGATGCGCAGGTGCAACCGATCGGTCGGATCGGCATCGAAATAAAACTCCCGCAATTCCGCGTAGTTATAGAGGCTCGTGATGTTGCTGCCGGGGCCGCCGGGAGAATTTTTCTTGTTCAATTGCTGCAATTGGTACAGATAGTTGGTTTCGTCTTCCCTATCCACCCGCGCGATCGCCTTCCACTGCAGCGGGCCGGTTTTGGCATCCGCATTCAATTCCGCGGTTCCGCGCAGCATGGAGACATCGTAGCGATCGTCTCCAGCGGTTTCAGGCGGGTTTTGCAAATTTATCGACGACATGGCACGGACGTACCCCCCTACGTGGAAGGAATTGCCATTGTCCGAATCGGAGTCCGGCGTGCTGCCGGCATCCGCGGCAAATGCGCCGCTGATACCGAATCCCAGGCTGAGCACTACTGCCAGCCATCGCCGTAAAGGGAGTTGCATGTTGGTTCTGTTGCTTTTCATTCTACTGTCTCCTCGTCTCCATGATTAACAAGCCCTATTCGGGTCTACTCCTTCAATCGCCATGCCCGCCAAAAGCACATGGGATATGTCGAATTTTTTATGCTCCAGCGACTGCCATGGCCGAAGTCGATCGGGTCGAGTGTTGGTAATTCTTACCGACAACAAATTTCGGCCGGAACAAATACACCATCGCAGGCACGATGAATAGAGCGCTGAACGAGGAAATCAAGAGCCAGATTGCCATCAGGAGGCCCATTTCCGCCTGAAACCGCAGAGACGAAAAGCACCAGAAAACGACACTTATGATTAATGTGAAAGCCGTAACCAACACTCCGCGCCCTGCGCCATTCAAAGACTTCCGTATGGCATCGAGCAACTCCGAGCCGGGATTTTTTTCCAATTCTTCTTTTATGCTGTCGACAATATAGAAGGCGTAGTCGACCCCCAGTCCAATGCCGAGCGCGGCGACTGGAACCGTGTTGATGTTCATCCCAATTCCTTTAGCCGCCATGAAACTGAAGGTGAGGGTATTCGACAGCAGGACAGGCACCATAAAGAACATGCCGGCTATAGCGGACCTGTACGCGACCATGCAGCATATAACCAGCACCAATAGCGCAAACGCGATACTTTCAATTTGGCCCGACAACAAAACCTCGTTGATCGACGCCAGGACACCGACCAGCCCGCCGGCTAGTTGATACTCTCCCTGGGGAATCCCCTGTTTGTCCGCAAATTCCTTTACTCTCGAAACGGCCGTGCGGATGGTCTCTCCAGTGTGGTCTTTGAAGAACAGGGTTACCGATCCGTCCTTGTAGCTTGAATCAACGAAGCGAGAAATGTCCCCTGGCTCCGCGCCGTTCACCAGCATGAAATAGAGTTCGCCATTCAGGCCGGAGGAATTGCCGATATCGAGGTAGCGCGGATTCCCCTCTCGAACCGTCCTCTGCACCGCAGGGAGCAGATCCGCGATCGACAGCGTGCCGCCAATCTCAGGCTGCGCGGACATAAATCGTTGGAAATTGGAGATATTCTCGAGTACAGCCGGGTCTTTCAATGCGCCGTCTTTCGCGCCGTGAAACACCACGAACATCCGGTCGGAGCCCTGAAATTTCTGGTTAACCGCTTGGGCATCTGTGTTGTAGCGAGAGTCTGGCCATAGTATCGGCGAGCCGGGATTTGCGTCGCCTACCTTGAGGTTGAACGCGTACAGACCGGACAAGATGAAGACTACGGCAGTAACCGAGAGAACTACTATTCGCGCCCGGGTAGCTACTGTATAAATGGCCAGATTCAATACGATCTGCAGATATTTCGCGAGGTCAATCGAGTGGGCCTGGCTGCTCTTTTTGTTCACCCAGGTAAGCAGTACAGGAGTGAGAACGACGGCGCTCACCGATATTGTCAACACCCATATCGTCCCAATGATCGCGACTTTGTGCATCAATGTAATGGGAGTTAGCAGCACGACGATCATGCAGCCGGCGTCGGCAATAACGCCCAGCATGCCAGGCTTGAATAGGCTGCTCATGCTCGCTCGCGCAGCGGCGATAGATGTCTGCGCGCCATCTCTTAGCTCGTCTTCGAATCGCGTCACCAGCTGTACCGAATGCGAGATTGCTCTTGCGGTAATCAGGAACGCCACGACGATTACCAATGGATCGACATTAAATCCGAGCAGGCGAGCCGCGCCGAGCGCCCATATAGAGCTTACCGCACCTGCAAGCAGCGGAAGAATCGTTCCTCTCCAACTGCGCGCCGTTATAAAAAGAAGGGCAACGAGCAAGAAGATTGTGAGCGCAAATATTTTGAGGGTTTCTGGAAGATAATGCTGCACCCATCCAAACAATACGGGCTCTCCGACCACACGAACACGAATTTCCGGACTTGTGTTTTCGTCGACGATGGCCGTGACTTGCTTGAAAACTTTGTCATAGTCGACCAGATGGTCATAGAAATCTACCGTAATGAGGGCGGCTTTAAGATCTAATGAGACATATGCGCCATACACGATCGGATTATTGAGAACGGCCTCTCGGAGGTGCAGCATTTCCGGTTCATCCCTGGGCAGGGAAGGCCACATTATCGGCGTAAAATCTATGCCATCGGTGGTTCCATGAACGTCTTTGAGCTTTTTTGAAGCGATGGACGTAATCTGGAACGGGTTGACTGCATCGACTTTCTGGAGATCACGCGTTATTTTCTGGACCTTGGAAAGGGTTGCCTGGTTGAATATGTCTCCCTTCTCCACTTCAACCATGATGCTGACCACATTGGAACCGCCAAATGTCTGCTTATATTTCTCGTGTATTGCCATATAGGGATGCGATCTAGGCATGAGATCGTCCAGCTTTGTGCGCACATCAACCAGGCAGGCAAAGTAGGCCAGAATGGCGGTGACTACTGACAACGTTATAACGACGCCATACCTATGCAGAATGCAAAATTCCACAAACCGCTGCACCTTTGAATCACGACTTTCTAGCACGACTTCGTCTCCTAATTGTTATATTCTCTAGACTTCTTACTTGAATGTTCTATCGACGACTAGGAACGACGCGCCGGTTAATGCATAGCCGCTTCCGAACCTCAGGATTTTGGTATGCCAGCGACGGTCGCTATCTTTCCCCCCCACCACTTGCCAGGCTTCACCGTTTGCATCGGACATCGCAAGAAGCCCCTTGTCGCCGACCGCAGCCCAGCGGTCGGCATCCCAGATCACATCGTAGAAATGATCCTTGGCCCGCAGCTCCCGCTTTATCCAGGTGAGGCCGCCGTCGGCCGTGGTGAGGATTGCGCCATCGACACCGACCGCAACGCCGGAGACGGCATCTTTGAAGGCAACCGCCATGAGACTCCCTTGAATCGGCGTGTTCTGCTTCGTCCACGTGCGCCCGTTGTCGGCGGAAAAGCTCACGCTGCCGAATTCACCGACGATCCAGATTCGGCTTCCTTGGATCCAAACGCCGTTCCATGCGACATCTTCCTCAGCGCGGGCACGCGTCCAGGTTTGTCCGTAGTCTTCGCTTTTCAGCACTGCGCCTGCTTCGCCGACTGCCCAAGCCACTCCTTGCCCTGCGGTCCTGACTCGAAGGAGCTTGTTTGCCACCTTGGATCGCGGCGGCGCGGCTTTGCTCCAGGTGCTTCCACCGTCGCGTGTGACGATGATTTCACCGTTGTCACCGACCGCAACTGCATTCAGCGCGTCCCAGCTATCGACGTCCTGCAAGGTTGTCTTTATCGGACTGGCTAGTCGGGCCCAGGAAGCGGTTGGGCCCATACTCGTCCAGATCTTGCCACGGCTTCCAACGGCAATGAGTCGCTCGCTTCCAAGCTGCGCAATGCCATACAGGTAGTCGCCTCGTTCGATAACGGCGGGTGGAACGTTCACTGCTTTGACGACCGGCTTTAGATACACCCCCCCATAAATAAGCCCTCCGACAACTAGAAAGGGAATCACAGAGACTAGATAGCGTGTGAAAAGGGAAGTCTTGGTTTTCTCAGGTGAAGCAGGGGGGCACGATGCCCCCTTCTCGCAATGGCGCTCCATTTGTCTCCTTTTGGCATTCTTTGCTTTTATAATTCCTGAGCGGAAATGACCGTATTGGATGACGGACGTAAGCTGACAGGAACTTTGATTGGCCTCAATATACTTTGGGCTTTATGTCGGGGGAAATGATTTATATCGCTCAGACTTATCGATGGCATCGATTACAAGGGCTAGGGAGCAGCAAAGCCAGCACTTAGCCAAGCGTTCGAATGTCCAGCCCACCGTTCTTAATTCTGTACGGTGTCATCAAGCGGGACTTGATCCATGAATAGGGAATCACCGTGCCTGCCGATGCCCGAGAGGCGCACCCTTCGATTAGAGTGTCAGCACTAGAATTGTCCGCCGACGCGGATCGACGCCGATAGCGCCGTTGCGCGAAACCATTGACGCCAATGCCGATGCCAATGCTTATCGACGCTATCAATCAACACGAGCGAAATTTAGCATTGTCCTTTTGGTTTTGAGTTCGATACGATGCTGTGTGCAGTGTCGACGCGCGTGCCATCCCTTAAACCCAACCAATAATGTCATGTCACATATTGCAGACGTATTTGCTGCCAAGCCGGAAATAACGATGTCAAGCGATGGTTGCGAGATTGCCTACTGGACGAGCGGAAATCTGGAGGCGCCTTCCATCATCTTTTTGCACGGATTTGCATTGGATCACTCGGTGTGGTCGGCCCAGTTCGCCGATCAAAGATTATTAGATGCATTTCGACTGGTCGCCGTTGACCTGCGCGGTCACGGAGTGTCGGGGCGTCCTCGCGATGAGGCTGCCTATAACGATGGAGCTCTTTGGGCTAACGACCTTCGAGCGGTCATCAGCGCTTGCGAACTCCAAAATCCCGTGGTTGTCGCCTGGTCGTTCGCCGGTCGTATGATCAATGACTATCTTCGACACTTCGGTTCCTCGGCACTTGCAGGCATCAACTATATCGCGGCGGCAACGTTGGCGTACCGGGAAGCCGTCGGGCCCGGACATGCGATCCTCAACGAGCTCTGTTTGGCAGGAGCGGTGGAAGAGCTGGCTATGCGCAGGTTTGTGGAAGAACTGCTTAACCATCGTTTAGGCACGCCCTGGTTCGACCATCTCACTCACGTGATAAGCCAGATGACACCTCCCGAGCGAGCCCGGTTAAGAGGCCGAGCATTGGACTACGACGGAGTATTGGCGTCGCTCACGCTGCCGGTTTTGCTCAGTCACGGCGGCAAGGATCAAATAGTACTTCCCTGCTTGGCGCAGCGACTGCAAGAAGTGCTGAGCAATTCTCACGCGTCGATCTATCCGGATGCGGGACACGCGCCCTTTCTGGAAGATGCGAACCGATTTAACCTGGAGCTGAAGGACTTCGTGAACGCTGCAAACCTCGGACGCTAGGCTTCCTGCGTTGCCTGTCGCCGCTGATTAACGTAATGAAGGAAACATATGAGTAAACAATTCGATATAGCAGTATTGGTCGGCAGCTTACGAAAACACTCCCTCAATCGTCTTCTAGCGCAGGAAGTCGCGGTCTTGTCGCCGGCCTCGCTTGCACTCCAACTGATCGAAATTGGAGACGTGCCGCTTTATAACGACGATTGGGATCTCGATCCACCATCTGCCTGGGTGTCGCTTCGCAGCAGGATTGCCCGGGCAGACGGCGTCCTCTTTGTTTCTCCTGAATACAACCGGTCGATCCCCGCGGCATTAAAGAATGCCATTGATGTGTTGTCCCGTCCCTACGGGAAGAACGCGCTGGATGCGAAGCCTGCAGCCATCATTACTACTTCCCCGGGCGCATTAGGTGGATTTGGCGCAAATCATCACTTGCGGCAGGTGCTCATGTGCTTGAACGTGCGCACGTTGCCGACGCCTGAAGCGTATATCGGTAATGCAGCAAACCTGTTCGATGAGAGAGGCAAACTGGTCGAGCCAAATGTCTCTGAATTCCTGACAAATTTTATGCTGTCATTCGAGGAATGGGTTCAGGCACTTGGGCCCCGCCGTTGATCGGTGAACGAAATGCTTTGCCGCGTGGTTCACCATTTCCATTTTTGAGTGACCCGTCCAACAAGTATCCCGCTACCTAGAATACGTTTCAAAAAGACCACGGTGGTGGCGTGTGGGCACGCTTGGTGCCATGGATTTCGTCGCCTTTGCATACCTTTTGAACGGCGCGCTGACATCCATCAGGCATTTCTACAAATCGCCAAATTGTTGTTTAATTGGTGCGGCTGGTGGGAATCGGACCCACGACCCTTGGCTTCGGAGGCCATAAATTTTCCCATTTATTGGAGTTGATCAATACCAACGTATTCGGAGAACTCGTTACAAATCAAATATTTGCATATTTCAATTTAATTTCAGCGTTGAAATATATTGATTGATATATACTGAATTTTCCTACACAGACCCTACATTAAATACCAACGCGATGAAATGGGATAACTTTACCGGCTCCAAGATAGCGGAATTCACCTGTCCCACGGGTAAGAAGCAGCACATATATTGGGATGGAAAGCAACCGGGGTTGGGCCTTCGGGTGACCGCTGGTGGATCGAAGTCCTATATTTTCGAGGCTTCACTGAAAGCGCCAAAGGGAATAAAAGGCCGGACTGTACGCATCACCATTGGCGACACAAAAACCTATACGCTAGCGCAAGCGCAGGCTCAAGCTGCCACTTACAAGACCGACACTAATAAAGGCATCGATCCGCGCCAGGTTACAGCCGATGCGCTCGCCGCCGAACAATTCGCCCGCGCCGCGAAGGTGCAACAATTGGCAATCGAAAAGGCCAAGTCGGAATTGATAGCTAGGTCCGCATGGAACGCATATCTTGCGCATCCTCGTCCAGCAACTGGAAAAAAGAGTTGGGGGTCATTGCACAGCGCCGATCATGACATAGCCGCCAATCCAGGTGGCATGACATGCAAAATTGGCGGCAAGACTGCAAAACCAGCTCCGCTCGCCGCTCTACTCTGCATGCCGTTACACGCGATTACTCATCAAGTCGTCCGAGACTGGTTGGCCATCGAATGCCAGACACGTCCTACTTTCGCCCACAACTGTCTTCGCAAATTTCGAGCGTTCATTAAATGGTGCTCTGAACATTCAGAGTATCAACACGTTGTTCATGCCGATTGCTGTATAAATGATGCGGTGAGGGATATTACCCCTATCAGCCAAACCAAAGCGGGGGATTGCTTACAACGAGAACAATTGCTCGATTGGTTTGCCGCCGTTCGCCAAATTGACAATTCCGTTATCAGCGCCTATCTGCAAGCTCTGTTAGTTACTGGCGCTCGTCGAGGCGAAATGGCCGTATTGCGGTGGGAAGACGTTGAATTCAATCCAAGATGGGCTAGCATGACAATTCGAGATAAGGTGGACGGGGTTCGCACAATCCCACTGCCACCTTACCTTGGCCAGTTGTTAAATGCATTGCCGCGCCGCGATGGTGGATGGGTATTTAGCAGCCCGTCCGCCGATAGTGGCCACATCACTGAACCACGTATCGCGCACACCAAGGCGCTTCTGGTTGCAGGTTTGCCGCATGTTTCCTTGCATGGACTGCGACGCTCATTTACCACCTTGTCGGAATGGGTCGAGGCCCCAACTGGGGTGGTCGCGCAAATTCAAGGTCACAAGCCGAGCGCGATTGCGGAAAAGCACTATCGCCGGCGACCCCTAGACCTGTTGCGCATGTGGCATGTCAAGATTGAGACTTGGATGCTGGTGCAGGCTGATATTTCTTTTGTCCCTTTGGAGGCTGGACTTCGAGTTGTGGCGGTCGCTTGACGGTATGTTTGACTTTCACTTCAGGTCAAAGTCAAAATGGAAATGAAGGCAAACTTTCGCATGGCGATGCATCGAAATTTTGCTGTCCCAACTGTCGATTGGATGGCACGCATTGGACTATCCGATAGTGTGCAGTGTCAGGGTAATCCCCCCATTTTTGG
>PKWO01000137.1 GCA_003132085.1 Oxalobacteraceae bacterium
GCCAATTCCGGCCACCCCGGCATGCCGATGGGGATGGCCGAGATTGCCGTTGCGCTATGGGTCAGGCATTACCGCCACAATCCGGCGAATCCCACCTGGATCAATCGCGATCGGTTTTTATTGTCCAATGGACACGGATCCATGCTGCATTATGCACTGCTGCATCTGACTGGGTATGACTTGTCGATGGACGATATCAGGAACTTTCGTCAATTGCATTCGAAAACGCCAGGTCATCCTGAAGTTGGTGTCACCCCGGGTGTTGAAACCACGACCGGCCCGCTTGGCCAAGGGCTGGCCAATGCCGTGGGCATGGCGTTGGCCGAAACCTTGCTGGCGGCCGAATTCAATCAGCACGGCTTTGATATTGTCGATCATTACACGTACGCATTTGTCGGCGATGGCTGCTTGATGGAAGGTATTTCGCACGAGGCTTGCTCGCTGGCGGGTACCCTGGAATTGTCGAAACTGATTGTGTTGTATGACGACAATGGCATTTCGATCGACGGTCGCGTCGAGGGCTGGTTCCGGGACGATACGCCGAAGCGCTTTGAAGCATACGGCTGGAATGCCATTCGCAGCGTCGACGGCCACAATGTTGACGCGGTCAATGCCGCCATTCGTGAGGCCAGGCAATCCAAGCGCCCGACACTCATCTGCTGCAAAACCGTTATTGGCAAAGGCGCACCCAATCTGCAGGGGGGCGACAAGGTGCACGGCGCCGCGCTGGGCGAAAAGGAAATCGCTGCAACGCGTGAAGCGCTGGGTTGGACCGATGCGCCTTTTGTTGTCCCGGACGAGGTGTATGCGGCGTGGGATGCCAAGCCGCAGGGTAAATTGCTGGAGGACGATTGGAACGCGTCATTTGCTGCTTACAGCGAACGCTATCCGCACCTGGCAGGCGAACTGTTGCGACGCATGAATGGCGAGTTGCCGGGCAATTTCAGTGCCGTCGCCGATGCTTATCTGGCTTCCTGCATCGAAAAGAAAGAAACCATCGCCACCCGCAAGGCCAGCCAGAATGCGATTCAGGCGTTGGCGCAAGCACTGCCTGAATTTCTCGGCGGCTCTGCCGATTTGACGGGTTCCAATTTTACCAACTGGAAGGAATGCGTAGCGCTGCGCGCCGGTCAACCGGGCAATCATATCAATTACGGCGTGCGCGAATTCGGCATGAGCGCCATCATGAACGGCGTGGCTTTGCACGGCGGTTACATACCGTTCGGCGCAACCTTCCTGACCTTTTCCGACTATAGCCGCAATGCGCTACGCATGGCGGCGCTGATGAAGTTGCGTTCGATTTTTGTATTCACGCATGACTCTATCGGCCTTGGTGAAGACGGACCGACCCACCAATCGATCGAACACGTGTCGAGCCTGCGCTTGATTCCGAATCTGGATAATTGGCGTCCATGCGATACGGTTGAGTCGGCTATCGCCTGGGAAGCGGCGGTCAGGCGGAACGACGGTCCGACTACCCTGATTTTCTCGCGGCAAAACTTGCCGTTCCAGGAAAGGACCAATCAGCAGGTTGCCGACGTCCGACGCGGCGGCTATGTGTTGAAAGATGCCGATGCGCCACAGGCGATTCTGATTGCAACCGGTTCCGAGGTTGAACTGGCGGTCAAGGCTGCCGACAGCTTGGCCGCGCAAGGCATCTCGGTGCGGGTCGTGTCGATGCCATCGACCGACGTATTCGACCGTCAGGATGCCGTCTACAAGGCCGGCGTGTTGCTGAAGGGGTTGCCGCGGGTAGCGGTAGAAGCCGGCGTCACTGATGTCTGGTACAAGTACGTCGGCCTGGAAGGCGCGGTAGTCGGAATCGATACGTTTGGGGAATCGGCGCCGGCCGGCGTGCTGTTCAAGCATTTCGGGCTTACCGTCGAGAACGTTACGGCAGCCGTCAAACGGGTATTGGCGTCAGATTGACAGCGATTTATTTGAAGCAACGGGCGCCGGATTGCTTTGCTTCAGTCTTATATGGAATAGTATTTAACTAGTGTGTTTTGAATCTGCTGAATTTTTGATTTTAGGAGAAAACCATGACTGTCCGCGTTGCAATTAATGGCTACGGCCGCATTGGCCGCAATATTCTTCGTGCCCACTACGAAGGCGGCAAGAAAAATGACATCCAGATCGTCGCAATCAACGATCTCGGCGACGCCAAGACTAACGCGCACTTGACGCGTTTTGATACCGCGCACGGCAAATTCCCGGGTACCGTGACGGTAGATGGCCNNCCATGGCGACTACATGATTGTCAACGGCGACAAAATCAAGGTGTTCGCGCAGCGCAATCCGGCGGAGATACCATGGGGTGAGCTGGGCGTTGATGTCGTGCTTGAATGCACCGGTTTCTTTACGACAAAAGAAAAGGCATCTGCCCACATCAAGGGCGGCGCCAAGAAGGTCATCATTTCCGCGCCGGGCGGCAAGGATATCGATGCAACCATCGTCTATGGCGTCAACCATCACGTATTGAAGGCAACCGACACGGTCATCTCCAACGCATCCTGCAC
>PKWO01000467.1 GCA_003132085.1 Oxalobacteraceae bacterium
AACATCGGTCATTGCCTCACTCGAATACCACGAGCGTGGTCTGCTGGTGCATGTAAAACCGGATAGCCAGATATCGATGGATAAAATAAAAATTGTCTTGGCGGCACGCAACTTGACCTTGACCAGTCCGTCAAACGGCGTATGGCAAATAAGGAGCGCGAAATGAACGCCTCTTCTTTACTGAGCTCGCTCAAGGAATCCTCAACGATATTCTGGAATGCCCGCAACGCGCGTGAGCGCGCGATATTGGCGTCGGCCGGCCTGGCTCTGGCGCTGTGCTTGATTTACGCGATATTTTTTGGACCGGCATTGAATGGCCGGGCACAACTGAGCAAAGACTTGCCCATGTTGCGGCAGCAGGCGGCTGAGTTGCAGGCATTGTCGAAGCAAGCCGGGGAACTCAACCGTGCGGGAGGGCCGGCGCCGGCGCCGATCTCCCAGGAAAGCGTCGCTACTTCGCTGGTCAGCCGCGGAATGAAACCGCAAAGCCTGTCGGTTACCGACGACGTGGTCAGGGTGCAGTTAGCCCCGGTTTCGTTTGCCGGATTGCTGGACTGGCTAGACGACCAGCAAAAAACCTCGCGGCTGTCGGTGGTCGATGCAAATTTCGTGGCGCTGCCGCAGACTGACATGGTGAATGCGACTTTGACGCTCAGGCAGCATAGGAGCGAGGAAAAATTTGAATAAGGAGAGCCAATGCGCCGCCTCGTGATATGGTTCGCTGCGGCGTTCGTCAGCGTCACGATTACCGCGTTGATTTTTTGTCCGGCCGCGTGGATATCCTACGCGTTGGAACAACGAACCGGCGGACGTTTGACGCTAGGCGACGCGCAAGGCACACTATGGCGCGGATCGGCTTTCGTCGGCGGCGCGCCGGGCCAGGGGGATCCGGTCACGCCGTTGCTGCCCGGCCGTTTTTCTTGGAGACTGTCACCGCTGTTGTTGTTCGGTCAAGTGAATGCGGAGATTGAAAATTCTTCGGCTTTGTCGCAAACACTGTATGTAACGGGCACTTGGTCGCAATGGCAGGTGGGGCCGGCGGCAATTGAATTGCCGGCCGATCGCTTGTCGGGATTGGGTGCGCCGTTGAACACGATTCAACTGTCGGGACGAATGCAATTATCATGGGGGCCGTTGCTGCTGGTGCGACAGGAGGCAAACACCGCGATATCCGGGACGATGAGTCTGGACCTGAACGATATTTCATCGCGGCTTTCACCGGTCAGACCGTTGGGAGCGTACAAGTTGACGATGGTCTGGAGTGGGCAAGAGGCGCATTTGGACTTGAAGACGGTAAGCGGCCCGATGTTGTTAAGCGGTGCCGGCACGCTGGCAAACGGGCAGTTGCATTTTTCCGGAAAAGCGGAAGCCGAGGTTGGGCAGGAACAAAAGTTGGCAAATTTACTCAATTTGCTGGGTCAGCGTCAACGAGTAGGCGATAAGGACGTGTTTGCGTTAAAGCTATGAAAAAAGACAATCGATCAGCAGGTGTATTTCAAAAGAAAAGCGACTGGAGCCATCTGAGCGCCGCGGTGGCATTGCTGTGCGCACTCGCTGCCGCACAACCATCGTTTGCACAAGACGCTGGCGCCGATGAGGCGACGCTCAATTTCGTCGGGGCCGACATCGAGTCGGTCATCAAGGCGATTGGTCACTACACCAACACGACTTTTATTATCGATCCGCGCGTCAAGGGAACCATTACGCTGGTAGCCGAAAAGCCGGTCGACAAAGCGCACGCCTACCGTTTATTGACTTCTGCATTGCGTTTGCAAGGGTATGCGGTGGTCACGGCAAACGGCTTTACTAAAGTTGTGCCGGAGGCGGATGCCAAGCTGCAGGTCGGGCCGGCCGAGGTAGCATCGGTCAAAGGCGACCAGATTGCCACGCAGATCTATCATCTGAACTACGAGTCGGCCACCAATCTGCTGGCAGTGTTGCGGCCGCTGATTTCGCCGAATAACACCATCAACGCCAACCTCGGCAACAACTCGTTGGTGATCACCGACTACGCCGACAATTTGAAACGCTTGGGCAAGATTATTGCCGCGCTGGACGGGCCGTCCACCACCGACATGGACATCGTACCGATCAAATATGCGATTGCCAGCGACATCGCGACGATGATCAATCGCTTGCTGGAGCCGCCTGCCGGTGTCGGACCCGATGCCGGACGCGTCACGCTGACGGCGGATTCGCGCACCAACGCAGTGCTCATCAAAGCGCCATCCATTGCCCGCGCCAACCTGGCGAAATCGCTGATTGCCAAACTGGATCAACCCACTACATTGCCGGGCAATGTGCACGTCGTCTATTTGAAAAACGCAGACGCGATCAAACTGGCCCAGACCCTGCGCGCAGTGGTGGCGTTAGACTCATCGTCGAACGGTTCGTCCTCGGCCTCGCAGGGAGCTGCAGCATCAAACCCCAACACGGCAGCGGCTACAGCTGCCGGTCAGTCGACACTGCCGCCGTCCAGTCCGGCATCGCCGGCGACGCTGTCAACCGGCGGCCCGGCAGGCTTCATTCAGGCGGATCAGGCCACCAATACGCTGATTATCACCGCCAGCGACACGGTTTATCGTAACTTGCGCGCGGTCATCGACCAATTGGATGCCCGCCGCGCCCAGGTCTACATTGAATCGCTGATCGTCGAGGTGACGGCCGGCAAAGAGGCTGAGTTCGGCGTGCAGTGGATGGCGTTGTCCGGCAACGCGAACAGTGCCTATCGGGTCGGCGGCGCCACCGCCTTTACACAGACCAGCAACAATTTGTTCACGCTCGCGGCGGGCAATAGCGGCGGCACAACCCCGACGCTGCCCGGCAACGGCCTTTCGCTCGGCATATTCCGCCAGGTTGCCGGCCAGTTGACACTCGGCGCGATCGCGCATGCGGTTGCAAGCGACAACACCGCCAACATTCTGTCGATGCCGAATCTGATCACGCTCGATAACGAAGAAGCGAAAATCATCGTCGGTCAAAACGTGCCGTTTATTACCGGGCAGTTCACGACTTCGGCATCTGCCAGCGCAACCGGCGTGAATCCGTTCCAGACGGTTGAACGCAAGGACATCGGGTTGACCTTGCGTGTGCGTCCGCAAATTTCTGAAGGCGGCACCGTCAAAATGGCGATTTATCAGGAATCATCCAGCATCGACACCTCGCAAAACAATGCGGCTGGACTGATTACCAATAAACGCTCGATTGAAACCAATGTATTGGTAGATGATGGCCAGATTATCGTGCTTGGCGGCTTGGTGGAAGACAGCGTCAGCGACACCGAAGAGAAAGTAAACGGGCTGGGCGATTTACCGGTTGTCGGCAACCTGTTCAAGTATAGGACGCGTAGCCGCACCAAAACGAACTTGATGGTATTTTTGCGACCCATCGTGATTCGCAGCGAGGAGCAAAGTGCCAATGTCACTGCCGATCGTTACAATTACATGCGCAATGAACAACAGACCACTCAGCCGCAAAAGGCGTTCCTGTTGCCGGATATGGCCGCGCCAGTGTTGCCGCCGGACGAAAAGGGGCAGGTCGGCGGCGGCGGTCTGGTGAAGATGATGCCAAGCACCAGGAGCAGCAAGCAATCGGCTGCGCCTGAGGCGCCGGTGATCGATTTGACCAAGCCACAATAACGGTAATGAGCAAGCTATGACCGACGCCCGTCTTTTGCCGTATACCTTTGCGCGCGACTTCACATTATTGGCACGCCGTAGCGACGCCGTCGATGGAGGCGTGGCGCCGGCGGTTGAGGTGTGGGTGTCCGACGCCACCGCCCCGACCGCGATCGCGGAAGTAAGCAGGCGCTACGGGCGGGTCAAGCTCAAGACGATGCCCCGCGAAGAACTCGAGTTGGCGATTGCCAGAGCCTATGCCGGTTCCGGCGGCGATGCCGCGCAAGTGGTCGATGAGGTCGAATCGGATCTCGACCTGGCGAAATTGATGCTGGATATGCCGGCCATCGAAGACTTGCT
>PKWO01000491.1 GCA_003132085.1 Oxalobacteraceae bacterium
GGCATGCCCAACAGGCCGACATCCGCCAACACTTTCAACTCCAGGCGCAATTCGCGTCGCTCACCTTCTTTACCATCGCTTTTCTGACGTGGCGCTCGGTTGGTGGAGGATTTGAAGTGAATATTCCCCCAACCGCCTTCACCACCCTTCGCCAGCAACGTAACCTCGCCGTGCTCGGTCATATCTGCAATAATTTCACCGTCATTGCTATCGATAATCAGCGTACCGACAGGCATGCGCAACATGATGTCATCGGCACCTTTGCCGTAACAATCCGCGCCGCGGCCGCTTTCGCCATTGCGTGCCTTGTGCAATTTCGAGAAGCGGTAATCCACTAGCGTATTGACATTGCGATCGGCAATCGCCCAGATGCTTCCGCCCTTGCCGCCGTCACCGCCATCCGGCCCACCGAACGGCCGAAATTTTTCACGGCAAAATGAGGCGCAACCATTGCCGCCATCGCCGGCAATTACTTCGATCTTCGCTTCGTCAATAAACTTCATGATTTACCGCCATAAAACTAAAAAGGCTCCACCGTGGGCAGAGCCTTTTGATTGAAGGCTTGCGCCTTATCCTGCATGCTTTACTTCAGCATTGTTGCCGACGCCGCTGTCAACGTTATCGTTACGTTAAGCAGGTACAACAATGGCAAACTGATGTTGCGCCGCGCCCTTGATAGCAAATTTGACCTTGCCATTGATCAGCGCAAACAACGTATGATCCTTACCCATGCCAACATTTTCGCCTGGGTGCACTTTCGTGCCGCGTTGGCGAATGATAATTCCGCCGGCGTTAATTGCCTGACCGCCGTATACTTTCACTCCCAGTCGCTTCGACTCGGAATCACGACCATTTCGCGTAGTGCCGCCGCCTTTTTTGTGTGCCATTTCAGACTCCTTGGTATCTGGTTAGATCAATTAACTCTCAGCGTTTGCTTAGCCGTTAATTGATACAATTTGCAATTCGGTGTAATTTTGACGATGGCCTTGATGCTTCTGATAATGCTTACGACGGCGCATCTTGAAAATCTTAACCTTATCGTGGCGACCATGCGCCAAAACCGTAGCCAGTACCGTAGCACCTTCGACCAACGGCGCACCAAATTTAATGGTGTCGCCCGCGCCCACTGCGAGCACTTGATCTAAGGTGATTTCGGAACCAATGTCTGCCGGTATCTGTTCTACTTTGAATTTTTCGCCAGCGACAACTTTATATTGTTTGCCACCGGTTTTTATGACCGCGTACATGTGAAACCTCATCAATTAATTAAGGGACTTTTTTACCTCGATGCATTCCTACTGCGCGAACCGAATCGGGAAAACCCCAAATTATACATGGACTTAGCGCCTCAGTCAAAAGGAGTTGACATACCTACAGAAACATGGCGTTTTTGCCTATTTGCGACAGTCTGAGTGGGCATACGTTATCTTTTAATCACTCATTTCATTGAAAATTGCGGCAAGCCAACAGATATCGCAACATTTCAGCGCGAAATCAAGGGATTGCCCCATGCGAGCATAATGGTATCGGGAGGCGGCCGTCGGTCTTGCGGATATATTCCTGCAAGGCGCCTGACTCGCCGCAACGCGCCAGTTGCGTCCGCCGAAAATGACTAACTTATTGTGACGCGATGACTAAGTAGGCTTGTCATCGTATAATCGCGCCCATCGATGATTCTTGCGGGTTTTATCTTGTCTGCTGCTGCCAACCATTCCCAGAACACCATCATCCACTCCATCGCCACCGATATGGATGCGGTCAATACAGTTATTCGCAGGGAACTGTATTCCGAGGTACCTCTGGTCAACCAGATAGCGGAATATATTATTAGTGCGGGCGGCAAGCGAATAAGGCCGGTGCTGGTCTTATTGATGGCGAACGCCTACGGCTACCAAGGCGATCATCACCACCTGCTGGCCGCGGTCATTGAATTCATACATACGGCAACCCTGCTGCATGACGACGTGGTCGATGAGTCGTCAATGCGGCGCGGGCGGCAAACCGCGAACGCCCTGTTCGGCAATGCGGCATCGGTACTGGTTGGAGATTTCGTCTATTCGCGGGCCTTCCAGATGATGGTCTCAATCGGCGACATGCGCGTCATGCGGATTCTGGCGGATGCAACCAACGTCATTGCCGAAGGGGAAGTGTTGCAATTACTCAACATGCACGACCCGGACGTGTCTGAAGCACGCTATTTGCAAGTCATTCGCTCCAAGACCGCGAAACTGTTCGAAGCCGCCGCCGAACTTGGGGCGCTTATTGCCGGGGCCGCCGAAGCTGAAATTGAAGCATGTGCTGAATACGGCCGCTCTCTCGGCACGGCCTTTCAACTGGTGGACGACGTGTTGGACTACTCTGGCGTTGCCTCGGACATCGGCAAAAATGTCGGCGACGACTTACGTGAGGGAAAGCCCACCCTGCCGCTCATCTATCTGATGCAGAATGGCACGCCTAGTCAACGGACGCTAGTACGTACCTGCATCGAAAACGGCGATGAAAGTCACTTTGACGAAATTCTGGCCGCCGTCACCAGTTGCGGAGCGCTGGATTACACAAAACGGCAGGCTGAACTGGCGGCCCAGCGGGCTGCAAGCTCGATCGCAACGTTACCCAATAGCCAGTTTAAGGATTCTTTGCTACAATTATCGGCGTTCGCGGTGGACCGTAACCACTAAGTTTATCTATATTGGGTAGGGTTCTGCAAACGGGGTGTAGCTTAGCCTGGTAGAGCGCTACGTTCGGGACGTAGAGGCCGGAGGTTCGAATCCTCTCACCCCGACCAGATTCTCCTTTCGTGACAAGTACTTACAGCACCTCGGCGCATCTGCTCCGAGAGTCTTGAGGGAAATCTGTGCCAATTCTGTGCCAACCAATGCACATTTGGCGAAACGGACCTGGGTCCGTATAAGTCCTATGCCTACAGAAGGCTCCCCCACTTGGCGACTCGTATGGCTACCGATGTAGCCGGGCGTCTATTGCCTGCGTACCACTTTGATCGATCTGGGACTGCGTCCAGTCTACCACCAGGTGGAACGCCGCATCGAGGGGCACTTATTCATCAGCGTGCTGGCTTATCCTTTTGTGCACATCTTGCGTCTGCAACTCAAGGCCAAAGGCATCAATGACGCATGGGACACGCTGCGCCAAACGCTGGCCGGTCAGCAGCGCATCACCACCACGCTGCAGCGCCGCGATACTCGTGCGGTGCACGTCAGGAAAGCGACCAGGCCCGAGCCACATCAGCAATGAATCTTTGAGATTCTTTGTCTATCTGCCAACCCAGGCGGTACACAGCGCGCTGTCGTTTGACGCAGCAAACATCTCGCCTCTCAAATGGGAATGGCATGTTTGTTATGCCATAACGCCTGAAAATAAATCGTAAGCTGTTGATTTAATTTATTATTGTGAACTGCATCACAACCTGGGGCGTTGCCCTCAACCTCGAAGGATACGAACATGAAACCTGACTGGATCCTGATTGCCAATGCCACCCACGCGCGGCTACTGCAGCATGAGCACGGCAGCCCGATGGTGGTTCTCAAAAGTTTCGAGCATCCGCAGGGTCGCACCAAGGTCAGTGATTTGGCCGACGACAGGGCGGGCCAGCAAAAGACCGACCACGACTTCGGCGGCGCGGCCTACCAGCCACGCGTGGACGCCAAGCACAAGGAACACACGCGCTTTGCATGCGAGCTGACCGAGCATCTGGAGCGGCAGGCCCAGCAGGGCAGTTTCCATTCGCTGTCCATTTTTGCGTCCAGCCCCTTTCTGGGCGAACTCAAGGCCGAACTCGGCGTAGCCACCGCGCGCTTGCTGTCCACGACCCATGACCTGGATCTCACCAGCTTCGGCCTCGGCGAACTGGAACAGCGTGTCAAGCGCGAGCTGGCGCGCTGATCGGCGGCGCGCGGTACCAGACGAGCACAAAGTAACTCATCCTCATCGAGATGAACGCCCCAGTTCCCAATGCCAGGTTGGCGGTCAATGAAAGATCTCAGCCGATGCGCTGTGGCCGCCGGGACAGAACTGCGGCTAAACTACGGGCGCACACCTGTCGGCTGCGATCCGCGCCAGGCCGTCGTCTACACACTTTAACCAAAGGCCATTCTTATGTCCGTCACCAAGTCCACCTTGTCCGCCATCCAGCAAGCCGGGCAGGCCATTAATGAGGCCCGTCAGTCGTTGGCCGAAGCGGCGAAAGACCACGCCCAGCAAGTCATGGCTGCCGTCGCCAGCCAACCCTTCAGTGTGGAAAACGACAAACTGTTCGTGCGCTGGAAAACTATCGCCCGGCTGGCCCAGGAAGTGCATTCGATCGAAGAGCAGTTCAAGACCATCTACCAGACCGCTTCCGGGCTAGGGGGGGCTCGGATGCCGGTGCTGACCGCGCTGCCACACCACCCATCGCACACGACTGCTTCGCACCAGAGCACATTTGTGGTGGACACCTTGGCGGCCGAGGATGTGCACGTCAAATCCAGCAGTACACCCAAAGCACCACGGCGCACCAAGGCCCGCAAAGCCAAGAGGACCGCAAGTCCTGCCAGATCACTCAGTGGCAACGACACCAAGGTGCTTAACTACCTGAGCGCAACACTGAACCGCAAGAGCTGGATCAGCGTGACGCAGGGCAGCATGGCCGACGGAGCCGGCATTCCGAGAGGCTCAATCGGTGTGGCGTTGCTTCGGCTGATCCAGGCAGGACAGGTCATTGAAGGCCAGAAGGGGAAGTACAAACTGGCTTGAAAGCGCTGTCTGCTTACGTATTGAGCAGCATCCACGCAGCCAGCATCGGTGCGGCTGGCCGGCCGTTAACGATCGCGGTCCCCGTGACCATGTTGACTATGTTGTTCATGCCGTCCCCCGCGACCACGCCATCTCTCACCATAGTAGCCGGGGCGTACCCAACCGGCCCGGTAAATCGGGCCAGGCTCCACGTAATACCCTTGCGGCTCCATGTAGACCGGTTGGGGCTGGACATACACGGGCTGGGGTTGGTAGTACACCGGTGGTGCATTGGAAAAACCTAATGCCACGCCGGGTGAATTCACACCCACAGACCAAAACACATTCCGTGCCTGGGCGGCCCCGGTGGCACCGAGTGCGGCCAAAGCCAGCGCCGCAGCAGCGGCAGTGGCGTAAACAGAACGGTTGATTTTCATTGCTATCTCCTTCAAGGGCGCAAACTGCCCTTGTCTTTATTAAACGCATGAAAGCCCGCAACGACTAGCACATGCACAGTTAAGATCATTGCCAGACGTAACAAACAAGGCGCATAAGCCCTGTTACAGACAAAACAGTTACAAATCGACCGGCCCGCCTAGAATCAGGGCATGAGTTCCCCTGCCGACCACGCCCCAGCCAAATCCAGCAACTTCCTGCGCCAGATCATCGAGCACGACCTGGCCCAAGGCACCTACGCCACTCGCCGCTGGGGCGGCAGCCCCGGCGACGCAGCGCACCATGCCGCTGGCCAACCCGATCCGGCCAAAATCCGCACCCGCTTCCCGCCCGAGCCCAACGGCTATCTGCACATTGGCCACGCCAAAAGCATTTGCCTGAACTTTGGCCTGGCGC
>PKWO01000216.1 GCA_003132085.1 Oxalobacteraceae bacterium
CCTGTAACGCTATTTCAGCCATGAGAGGCAGAATGGCGGGTAGATTGGACATGGACTGGGTCATGGGGGAGGCAATAGTGTGCGTGAGTGCGAAAATGTTGTTGCTGGGAGCGATGCTCAGCGGATTGTGCCTGTCTACGTCGGCAAACACAACCGCTGATGACGCAGCGCCGGGTAGCGCTGCCGCAAATGGTCCGCCGTTGCGGTCCGATGCTCCCGGTACCGTCGCTCCGCCTGCAACCGGCAGCTTGCCAGGGGCGCCGGTTCCGAGCGAACTGTTGCATTTTGTATTGTTGCTGCCGCTGCGCTCGGAAAACCTGGGCAGAGCCGCGAATGCGGTACGGGCCGGTTTTCTGGCCGGTTATGAGCATGACACAAACGGCGTCGCCATTACCGTCATCGAGACCGGCGACATACCGGAAGAAGTCGTGTCCAGCTATATCAATCTGCCGACGGCGACCGACATTGTGATTGGACCGCTTACCCGCAGCAGCACCGCCGCGATCGCGCAATCCGGCGCGGTGCGCAAACCGACGATAGCCCTCACCCAATCGGATGTGGAGAGCGATGCGGCAACCCGGTTGCCGCCGTTGATGTTGGCGATGGGTTTATCGGTTGAGGACGAGGCGCGTCAAGCCGCCGCCTGGATTTCCTCCAGCGATCCGGCCGGGAAGGTGTTTATCGTTTCCACGCGCGCATCATGGCAGCGCCGGGCCGCCAAAGCCTTCGCGGTGAAAGCGCGGCAATTGGGGGTGAACACTGAAACTGTCGAATTGGGCAGCGCGAGCGGCTATCTGAGCGCAGCCGATGTGGCGCAGTTTAAAAAACGGATACGTATTGAAAAGCCCAGTGCGTTGTTCGCCGCACTTGATGCGGCCCAGACCCGGCAGGTGCGCGAGTCGATCGGGAGCGAGGTGCCAATCTATGGCACCGCGCAGTTGAATCCGCTGGCGTTGTCGGATTGGGAAACGGCGGAACACATGCCGGACATGAACGGTGTGCGTTTGCTGGACATTCCGTGGCAATTTCAGGCAGACCACCCGGCAGTGATGATTTACCCCCGAAGCGTTGTTCCCGCCGATCAACGACGCAGTGCCGACATGGAGCGGTTGTACGCGCTTGGTATCGACGCCTATCGGGTAGCGCGGCTGGTCTCGGCACAACGCAGACAATTCGAGCTAGACGGTGTCACCGGAAAGCTGATCGTCGGTTTCAGCAAGGAAAGCGTCCACTTTGAGCGGATCGAGCCACTCGCGATATATCGCGATGGCGCGGTTGCGCCGTTGATCGACGGGTACTGAAGTGAGTTTGCTTAACGTATTCAAACGCCGCACCGAGCAGCAAATTTCCGGGCAGGCAGGCGAGGACGCCGCGTTGACGCACCTCCAGCAGCACGGCTTGACCTTGCGCGAACGTAATTTCCGCTGCAAGGGCGGCGAGATCGATCTGGTGATGCAAGAGCACGGCGCGCTGGTGTTCGTTGAAGTCAGGAAGCGTGCGCAATCGCGTTATGGCGGCGCCGCCGCCAGCATTACCGGAGCCAAGCAACGGCGCCTCATCATCGCCGCGCAGGTATACTTGAAGCGTTTCAAGATGCCGCCGGCGTGTCGCTTCGATGTGATCGCTATCGACGGAACGGATTTGACGTGGCTAAAAAATGCGATAGAAGCTTAGCGCTAGCTTTTATGTCCCGCCGCATTCGGTTCGTAATTCTCCCGCCTACACGCGTTATCTCTCGATTACTTTATAATCAGCGTCACTATGAATAATCAACGTATTTTCGAGCATTTTCAAGAAAGTGCCGAATTAAAAACCCAGGCCGCGTCCGTTTTGGTTCAGCCAATCGCGGAAGCAATTGAACTTATGTTTGCGGCATTGTCTAACGGTAACAAGATTCTCGCTTGCGGGAATGGCGGTTCGGCGGCCGATTGTCAGCACTTTGCGGCCGAATTGGTTGGACGGTTCGAGCGCGAGCGTTTGTCATTGCCGGCGTTGGCATTGACGACCGATACTTCCATCATCACCGCGATCGCCAACGATTATAGCTTCAACGACATTTTTGCCAAGCAGGTACAGGCGTTCGGGCAGTCCGGCGATGTGTTGCTGGCATTGTCGACATCAGGTAATTCGGCTAACGTGATGGCGGCGATTGATGCTGCGCTTGAACGGGAAATGCGCATCGTTGCCTTAACCGGCAGGGGCGGCGGCGCGATTGCCGGAAAATTGACTGAAGCGGACGTGCATATTTGCGTACCGCATGACCGCACGGCCCGGATTCAGGAAGTGCACTTGCTAACGATTCATTGCTTGTGCGACGGCATCGATGTTGCATTATTCGGGGGGGATGTGAATGACTAAATGGCAGCGGATGGCAAGACCTTTGGCGACAGTTGTTTTGACCGGCGCGTTGGCGGCAAGCCTGCAGGGTTGTGTCGGTGTCGTGGTCGGCGGCGCGGTAGTAGGTTCGCTGGCGGCGACCGACCGGCGCACGCTGGGAGCGCAGACGGAAGACAAGGAAATCGCAGTCAAGGCCAACGTTCGTTTGTCCAACGTAGTGGGTGAGGCCGGTCACGTCGATGTGACCAGTTATAACCGCAAGGTATTGCTCACCGGCCAGGTCAGAGATGAGCAGATGAAGCAAGCCGTTGCGCAGGAAATCAAACAGATCGAAGGCGTGCAGGGCGTGATGAACGAACTGGAGATCGGCGGCATTTCGAGCTTCACTTCGCGTTCCAATGACGTCCTGATCACCGGAAAAATCAGTGCGACCTACATCAATGAGAGGGAGCTCAACGCCAATTCAATCAAAGTAGTGACCGAACGCGGCGTCGTCTACTTGCTGGGGCGGGTCACTGAACACGAAGGAAAAGTGGCTGCGGAGTTGGCCAGCGGCGTCGACGGCGTGAACAAAGTGATCAAGATGTTCGAATATATTTCAGAAGACGAATTGAAAGGCATGACCGCTCCGCAAGGGGCGCGTAGTTAGTTCTTAGTCCCTTCTCGGTCGAGCCATGCCGTTTTGTGAACAAATATCGTTTGATAACCCTTCGTCTTTCCCGCTCTTTCACGGGAAAGACGAAGCTGGACGCACGCACGTGCTCGCTCGAAGGATATATTCAGCGCTGACCGATAGAAATTTCGCCAAACAGCGTTTTGTGCTCGCGTGGCTGCGAGCGCCAATACTGGCGCGGCGCGATTACCTGCCCGCCCAACTTGGCTGCCGCATGCCATGGCCAGTGCGGATCATACAGGATGCCCCTGGCCAACGCCACCATGTCGGCCTGCCCCGATGCGACGATGGCCTCTGCTTGCTCCGCTTCGGTAATCATGCCCACTGCTATCGTCAACATGCCGG
>PKWO01000444.1 GCA_003132085.1 Oxalobacteraceae bacterium
CTACACTTATTCAGCGCTGCCCCAACTGAATATTCTAACTCAGAAATGCAGGCCTACCGCTTTGCATGATCGTTAAGCTGCTGATTATAATAAGCAATTGTACGTTCGACATCGCGGTCTACTCAACGGCTAGGCGGCGCTGTCCGGTTACAAGAGAGTCGACGAAAAAATAGTGCCTGTCCTTTCGTCAGACACAAGCGTTACTTCCGACTATAATCGCCCCGCTATGAGCGTTTATCTTCCGATTCAGCAAAATATTTCGTTGCGTGGCTACAATACCTTCGGTGTTGAAGCCACTGCGCACGCTTTCCTGTCGGTTACCGATTCGTCAATGTTGCCGGCGGTCCGGGATGATGCAGCATTCGGCAGCTTGCCGCGGTTGGTGTTGGGTTGCGGCAGCAACATTTTACTGACGTCTGATTTCCCCGGGTTAGTGCTGCATATGGAACTGCGCGGCATTGCGATTGAGCGGCAAGATACGCGAGCGACGTATATCCGCGTTGCTGCGGGGGAAAATTGGCATCAACTCGTATTATGGACGCTTGCGCACGGCTTCGGAGGCCTGGAAAATTTATCCTTGATACCGGGCAGCGTCGGTGCCGCGCCCATCCAGAATATCGGCGCCTATGGGGTCGAGGTCAAGGATTGCATTGAGTCGGTCACGGCATTTGATTTTGAAACCGGCAAAGTTTTCACGCTGCCGAAAAATGAGTGTGCGTTCGCTTACCGGGACAGCGTGTTCAAGCATAGCCTGCATAATCGCGCGGTGATTCTGGACGTGACCCTGGCGCTACGCCGGGATTGGCAACCGAATGCTCGCTACGCAGAACTTGCGGAGGAATTGCTTGCGCGCGAGATCAAGGCGCCGACCGCAAAAGATATTAGCGATGCGGTCATCGCGATCCGCCACCGCAAGCTGCCGGATCCTGCGGTAGTCGGCAACGCGGGGAGTTTTTTCAAGAATCCATTGGTGCCGGCGGCGCAGCGAGACGCATTATTGCAGCGCCACCCGCAATTGGTCAGTTATGCGCAACCTGATGGCAGCTACAAGCTGGCTGCCGGATGGTTGATCGATCAGTGCGGCTGGAAAGGGCGTAGCGCCGGAGCTGCCGGCGTATACGAAAAGCAGGCGCTGGTTCTGGTCAATCGCGGTGGGGCCAGCGGCCATCAGATATGGCAGTTGGCACAGGATATCCGGGCCGACGTGATGTCCCGATTCGGCGTGCAACTTGAGGCCGAACCGGTTCTGGTTTAACCGAAATGGCAAACGTAGTCTAGCGTCTCCAGGGTTTCGATATCGAATGCGGAATTGGCCGGCACATTGAAACTCTGGCCTGCGGCGTAGGTAGTCCAGGCATCCTCTCCCGGCAGGCGTATCCGGCATTTTCCGCCATTTATTTCCATGATTTCCGGCGCACTTGTATTAAATTTCAGTACTGACGGAAAAATTACACCAATCGTTTTTTTGCTTTCATCCGGAAAAATGACCGTATGCGAGACGCATTTACCGTCGAAATAAATGTTGGCTTGTTTGACCACGCTGACGTGGTTGAATTGTTGGTTCATGCTGGCGCTGTGTGTTTTCAGTAAGGTTTAGTTGAGGCAAGTGGTTCAATCGCTGCTCTTGTTGTCCAGCCGAGGGAACGCGAGTGCTGCGCTCACGGACAGCAGGCCGGACTTTCGATAGATCGCCAGTTTGTCTCTCGTATCGCTGATGTCAAGATTACGCATCGTCAACTGCCCTATTCGATCTTGCGGCGAAAACGGCCCCTCGCCCTTCTCCATCGTCAAGCGTTCCGGTTTATACGTCAAATTGGCGGATTCGGTGTTGAGAATCGAATAGTCGTTCCCGCGCCGCAACTCAAGCGTGACTTCGCCTGTAATGGCACGGGCAACCCAGCGTTGCGATGCCTCGCGCAGCATGATTGCTTGCGGGTCGAACCACCGTCCCTGATAGAGCAGGCGACCCAGACGCCTGCCGCTATCGCGATACTGCTCGATCGTGTCTTCATTGTGTATGCCGCTGATCAGCCGTTCATAGGCGATAAAAAGCAACGCCAGACCGGGTGCTTCGTAGATGCCCCGGCTTTTCGCTTCAATGATGCGATTCTCGATTTGATCGCTCATGCCCAAGCCATGACGTCCTCCGATCCGGTTGGCTTCCAGAAGAAGCGCGACCGGATCGGAGAATACAATCCCGTTGAGTGCAACCGGACATCCCTCTTCGAACCTGACGCTCACTTCTTCCCGTTTGACTTCGACCTCGTCGCGCCAGAAGGCTACCCCCATGATGGGGTCAACGATCTTCATGCCGCTGCTGAGGTGTTCCAGCGCTTTCGCTTCATGGGTAGCGCCTAGCATATTGGAATCCGTTGAATACGCCTTTTCAGCCGACATCTTGTAGTCGAAGCCGGACTTGCTCATGAATTCCGACATTTCCTTGCGGCCGCCCAGCTCTTGAATAAACTGATCGTCAAGCCAAGGCTTGTATATTTTCAGGTCGGGGTTGATCAACAGGCCGTATCGATAGAAACGCTCGATATCGTTGCCCTTGAATGTACTCCCGTCGCCCCAGATATCGACCTGATCTTCTTGCATCGCGGTAACGAGCATGGTGCCGGTAACCGCGCGTCCGATGGGGGTAGTGTTGAAGTAAGTCGCGCCAGCCGTGGAAATGTGGAACGCGCCGCTTTGCAGCGCTGCAATGCCTTCGGCAACCAGCTGTTCGCGACAGTCCACCAAACGCGCAATTTCCGCGCCGTATGCTATTGCCTTTTTCGGAATCTCGTCGTAGTTTGGCTCGTCAGGTTGTCCAAGATTGGCAGTGTAGGCGTAAGGAATCGCACCTTTCTGGCGCATCCAATGCAATGCGGCGCTGGTGTCTAGCCCGCCGGAAAAAGCGATCCCTACTTTTTGCTTGACGGGGACGGTCTGAAGTATGTTGGACATGTTTCGTATAAGAAGTGTTGTAGATATTGTGTTTTTAGTTGGACGTCAGTCATACGCGATGACGCGGTTAGTTAAGTCTGCCCAGCACCAGGTATTCCAGCAATGCTTTCTGTACATGCAAGCGGTTTTCCGCTTCGTCCCACACTGCGGATTGCGGCCCGTCAATCACTTCACCCGCTACTTCTTCACCGCGATGGGCGGGCAGGCAATGCATGAACAGCGCATCGGGCGCGGCACGGCGCATTTTGGCGGCATCGACTATCCAGCCGTCGAATGCCTTTAATCGCGCCGCATTTTCCTGCTCGTAGCCCATGCTGGTCCAGACATCGG
>PKWO01000156.1 GCA_003132085.1 Oxalobacteraceae bacterium
GGTGGTGCCGACTTCAAAATTGCGTTTGGCCGATGCCAGTTGTTCGGTAATCGCGACTTTATTAGCCTGGATGGACGCCAGCGTATCTTGTGACGTCAGCACGTCAAAGTAAGCCTGGGCGACCCGCAGCATCAAATCTTGCTGTGCCTGGGCAAATAGCGCTTCTGTCGATGCAGCCGACAGTACGCCAATCTGATATTGCTGCCAGTTGGCCATGCGAAACAGCGGTTGGGTCAACGATACCGTATATGTTTCGGTCGGGAAGTGGGCGCTGAAATAATTGGCGCCCCCCAATGCCTGCTGCGGGGTAGATGCCAATTCCGATACGCCGTTGGATAGGTAACTTCCCGAAACCGCAAGATTAGGCAATAGGCCGGAGCGCCCCTGCGGCATTTTTTCTTCTCCGGCATTCATCGCCGCGCGCGCGCTCGCGTAGACCGGGTCGTTGGTCAGCGCTTCCCTGTATATCTGCAGGAGATCGGCCGCTTGAACATTCAACGACATAAACGCGCCGGCGATAAGCGTAGCGATGAGGGAATTGCGCATTACATTCTCCGGTGGAGTCCTGTTGATGATGGCTAATACTGGTGCGTCCGGTTTCAATATGTCGGCATGCCAGGATCGACTTGCTGGGACCAGGCATGGAGGCCGCCGGTCAAATTGGTGACATGGTCGAAACCATTGCGCTCAAGAAACGCAGCAACCTGCATGCTACGTCCGCCATGGTGGCAAATGCAGACGATTTCGCGATCTGCATCCAACTCCGCCAGGCGAGCCGGAACGGTTTTCATCGGGATTAACACTGCATTGTCGAGATGGCAGATCTGGTATTCCGCCGACTCGCGCACGTCCAGCAATTGCGGTGGCTTACGTGTCGGATCGGCGATCCATCGTGCCAGCTCGGCGGCGGTCACATGTTGCATAGGCTTCTCAAAATTTGAAATGGGAAGGCGTCAGCGCATGGCGTAAAGGGGTAATGCAAGTTTCGAATAATTTGACAGTGTCAAAGGCGGCCTCGGATACGCGGGTGATAACCTGAGTCGTCATCACAGGTTCTTCGCCGATGGTTGCCAGGATGCGTCCGCCGATCTTGATCTGCTGCAAGAATGTGTCTGGCAATACCGGCAGCGAACCGGACAGCACGATCACGTCAAACGGCCCGCTGTTCTGGCTGTTGCCGCCCCATCCTTGCGCGCCATCGGCCAGCACCACGTCGACATTGGTGATGCCATATGCGGTCAGATTCTGTTCCGCCAATGCTTTGAGCGTCGGCTCGATTTCAAGGGTTGTAACATGACGTGCCCGGTGCGCCAACAATGCCGCCATGTAGCCCGAGCCGGCGCCGATTTCAAGAACGTTCTCATGTTTCTTGATGTTGGCCTCTTGCAAGATACGCGCCTCAAATTTTGGGGTGAGCATGTTTTCACCGCACGGCAATGGAATCTCGGTATCGAAGAAAGCAAGATCCTTGTAGGCGGCGGGTACGAACGCTTCCCGCTTAACGACAACCAAAAGATCGAGAATATCTTGAGCAAGTACGTCCCACGGACGGATTTGCTGTTCGATCATGTTGAATCGGGCTTTTTCGATATTCATTTTGGCTGCTCCTCAATAGAGAAAATTTAAATACGACATTTTATCGCTGATTTATAGGTGAGACCCGGCATTTCGGCCAAATACGTATATATGAGCGATACGAATGAGCGATACGACAACTAACCTGACCTGAAAGTGCAGCGGCGGCTCGTTGTGCATGTCGCCGCATATCGGTCAACGTTGCTTGCATCGATTGGCTAACCGTCGTCATCTTAACCAGACGCTATCTGCCACGCGTGCGGAATGCGACAGTCTGCCGAATTCAAGGTATAGACGACCAAAAAACCGCCATAGAATTGATATTGTTGCTACTTTGGGGCCAGTAGCCCATGGAAAAGCAAGTCGATAAATGTGTTCAAAAAAACAATAGGTGAAACCGGTTCAGTCTGACACACACCGGATGAGTGTTTCCACATCATCAACATAATCACCGGGCTCACGATCACCTGGGTCACTTGTCCAGCGTCGATATTGCGAAATTCGCCCCGGGCAACGCCGCGCTCCAACGCGCGTGCAATCATGGCTTTACCGCGCGAGATGACTTCATCATGATAAAACTGTGCGACTTCGGGGAAATTGCCGGATTCCGCTATGATCAGCTTCGTAATGCCCGACAATTTGGTATCGCCGACCCGTTCCCACCAGTTCAGGATGAATTCACGCAGCAGATCGCTGCTGTGCCCTTCATACTGATCGATGGTTTGTTCAGCCTCGCCAAGAACTGGCAGCAGGTGCTCGCGCACGACTGCCTTGAACAAATCTTCCTTGTTGGTGAAATATAAATACAAGGTGCCTTTGGAGACGCCGGCCTGTGCGGCCACATCGTCCAAGCGGGTCGCGGCGTAGCCGCGTTCGACAAATAAATCGAGCGCTGCAGCTAACAACTCCTGAGGCCGCGCTTCTTTGCGCCGCTCCCAGCGGCCTTTGATTTTGTTGATCGGGCAATTCATGATAAATCTCGATACTTCTTCCAAAATGCAATAATAACTTACTAATGAGTCAGTAATATAGACCGCATCACACCCGTCGTCAAGATGAGCACAATATCCAACGCGCTCGTGGTAACCTTCGAACCTGTTTGATAAGCCCCCTTTCAACCATCGTTGACCATGCTGTAACCAATTCGGTTTAGGAGAGAATCTTGGCAGGAACTTGTACCAACGGTCTTGATATCGGCTTCGCATCGTTGAATTATCTGCAAGTCGGCATATTGGGAATCGTTCAAGGCATCACCGAATTGCTGCCGATTTCGTCCACCGCGCATATGCGCGTGGTGCCTGCGGTGCTCGGCTGGCGCGATCCGGGGTCGGCCTTTTCGGCCGCCATGCAACTCGCGGCATTGGTGGCTGTCGTCAGTTATTTCTGGCGCGATGTGCGGGGCGTGGCCGTCGGCAGCGTCGCGGCAATGCGCCGCCGCGATTATAACCATCAATCGTTCCGTCTCGGGGTCGCCATCCTGCTGGCCACTATTCCGATCGGGATTGCCGGCATTGCGCTGTCTTCGGTGCTCAACGCCTGCGACTCGCCGTTGCGCAGCCTCAATGTAATCGGCGTTTCCTGCCTGGTAATGGCGGCCCTGCTGGCGCTTGCCGAGGTGAGTTGCCGGCATCAGCGCACCGTTGGCGACATGCGCTTGCGCGATGCGCTGATTGTCGGCGTCGCCCAGGTCGGCGCATTGATCCCCGGCGTTTCGCGCTCCGGTTCGACGTTGACCGCAGCCTTGTTCATGAATTTCAAACGCGAAGAAGCGGCGCGCTTTTCCTTCTTGCTGGGATTGCCGGCGATTGCGCTGGCAGGTTTGAAAGAACTATGGACATTGTTTCACGCGCACATCCCGCTGGAAGCCTGGTCCATCCTGTTATTCGGCATCGTCGTCGCCAGCGTTTCTGCGTTTTGCGCAATATGGGGGCTGATGCGATTCCTGGAGAAGTTTTCCACCTGGCCTTTTGTAATTTACCGGGCAGCCTTGGGCGTTTTCCTGCTGGTCGGCGTTAATATGGGTATGCTGCACTAAGTTCTTGGCGCACACGCTACCGGATCAACATGGAATATAACAGTCGCAATGTCTGACAAACCGCACCACGAGCAGGCGCTGCACTTGTTGCAAACCGTATTTGGTTACCCCTCTTTTCGCGATCGTCAGGCCGAGATTGTCGACCATGTTGCCGGCGGCGGCGATGCGCTGGTATTGATGCCCACCGGCGGCGGCAAATCGTTGTGCTACCAGATTCCGGCATTGTTGCGCGACGGCGTCGGGGTAGTGATTTCGCCGTTGATCGCCTTGATGCAAGATCAGGTCGATGCGTTGGCCGAGGTTGGCGTGCGCGCGGCTTTTCTCAATTCAACCCAAACCTACGAAGAAGCCGCGCGCATTGAGCGCAAGGTGCGCAGCGGCGAACTCGACCTGGTCTACGTCGCGCCCGAGCGCTTGATGACGCCGCGCTGCCTGGAATTGCTGGCATCGTCAAAAATCGGCTTGTTCGCCATCGACGAGGCGCACTGCGTATCGCAATGGGGGCACGACTTCCGCCCGGAATACATCAAGCTCTCGGTGTTGCACGAGCGCTTTCCGGCAGTGCCTCGGATCGCATTGACGGCTACCGCCGACCAGCAAACCCGCACTGAAATAGCCCACCGCTTGCAACTTGACGATGCGTTGCAATTCGTCTCCTCGTTCGACCGTCCCAACATCCGCTACCAGATCGTCGAAAAGGCAAACGGCCGCAAACAGTTGCTGGACTTTATAGAAAGCGAACATGCGGGCGATGCCGGCATCGTGTATTGCCTGTCGCGCAAAAAGGTCGAGGAAACGGCGGAATTCCTGAACGAAAACGGCGTTGCCGCGTTGCCGTATCACGCCGGCATGGAGATCGCAAAACGCACCAGCAACCAGTCCCGCTTCCTGCGCGAAGAAAGCATTGTGATGGTTGCCACGATTGCCTTCGGCATGGGCATNNAGGAAACCGGGCGTGCCGGGCGCGACGGCGCGCCGGCCAATGCGTGGATGGCTTATGGCCTGCAGGACGTGGTGCAGCAGCGCCGCATGATAGACGAATCGGAGGCCGACGAAACCTTCAAGCGTGTGCAAGGCGTCAAACTCGATGCAATGCTCGGTTTGTGCGAGACGCTCTCTTGCCGCCGCGTGCGCCTGCTTGAATATTTCGGCCAATCGGCCGCCCCCTGCGGCAATTGCGACTCTTGCCTCAATCCCGCGATCTCGTTCG
>PKWO01000538.1 GCA_003132085.1 Oxalobacteraceae bacterium
ATATCGATGGAGCGAACTTCTGCATGGGCAAGCGGAGAACGTAGGATGCGGCCGTGTAGCATGCCCGGCAAGGTCAAATCGACGGTAAAGCATGTCTGGCCGGTGACCTTGGCACGGCCGTCGTGCCTGGCAGTTGGCTTACCTATGACGCTCAACTCGGCATTAACCGGGAGCGGCGGCGGTTCGCCTGCGGGAATCGTACGCTCGGTTCTGCCCAAACCCACGCTGGCTATGCCGCTGGGAAACGATTCGATCCGGGAGCCTTCATTGGTAGTCATGGCTAGACCTTCTTGACTTTGGCCGCCGCCAATGTCGCGCTAACGACGTGCGGGTAGGTGCCGCAACGGCAGTAATGTCCGCTGATTGCCGCCTTGACCTGCTCGGCGCTCGGGTGAGCGTTATGCTGCAGTAACGCAGTGCAACTCATCACCATTCCTGGCGTGCAGAAGCCGCACTGTATCGCATCGTGTTCGATGAATGCTTCCTGTATTGGATTGAGTGCGTCGCCGTCAGCCAATCCTTCAATCGTTGTGACATTTCGCGCGCCGACATCGATAACGAGTGTCATGCAGGAGCAGACGGGAACGCCATCAAGCAAGACCGTACATGCGGAGCAGGCGCCGCGATTGCAGGCGATCTTGGTCCCGGTAAGCTGCAGTGGGCCGCGCAACAACTCGGCCAGCGTCATCCGTGGCTCGACCTGAACCGTGCGTGATTTTCCGTTGACAGTGATGGCGAGCGGCACGGCCTGCGGTCCAAATGTCGAGGGCGCTGGGCGGCTTGGCGCAGTTGCGTTGTCAACCGACCCCAATTCGTTTCCCATGGCTGCTCCTGCAACTGATGACAGTGCGGTGATTTGGAGAAACGCACGTCGCGAAACCTTTTTTTGCACGATGCCTCCACAGAATGTTGCCAGATCCAAGCCTCGCCGGTATCGACGGCCGTATTTATCCCACCCGCCCTGCATAATGATGCCGGCCGGTCCCGACTTATACGGTAAGTGTAGTGCTACTGCCAAAAATAGAATGAAATGGCAGAGATCGATTTGCGATAAATCAAACTTGCTCTTAAAAATGAGATGAACCGCACAAAACCATCATGGCCGTCTTGGTTAGCCAATCCCGCGCGAGCATTTGTGAGCGTTCGCGAGCGGTCAAACTCAAAGGCTCTTTTCGTGAAATGTAATGATGACTTCATCCGCCAACTGCCATAGCAAGCCACTGCGCGGGTTTCAACGTGTTCTCTCGCGACCGGTGGACGGCTCGAAACCAGCCGAGGTAGCTATCCAAATACCTTGTCGCCACACCCTTGAATCGACGCATCCAGCCCTTAAGTCGGCTATGGTAGGCATTCACGTTCTGAACATGCCAGGGGCCATCAACTCAAATCCCAGCGGACAGGTTTACTGGGTGATGGGTCACGCCGATGTTCTCGGCGACAGCGGTCAATGCCTTGCTACCATCGGTACAAAGAATCGAGTCTTTAGCCAGAAGCGGTGTCAACGCAATCCAGACATGCAGCTTATCGACGGCTTCAAGGATGAAGTCGGCTGTATTGCCGGCGCGGTCCCGCGCCACGAGGACAGGAACCTGTTCATCGGAAACGCCGCGCTTGTTGGCCTTGCCGCCCCGCTTGCGTGGCGCACGGTTGAGTCCGCGCCTCTGCCCCTTGTTGGAGCGCAAGAAAAAAGTCTCATCGGCCTCCGCGATGCCGACAAGCTTCCTGGCCTTAACGTCCTTTGGCAGCTGCAGGAATCGGTGACGCCAGAGAAAGGCCGTACTCACCGCGATATCGAGCTTATCGGCTACCTCGTGCAACGTGAGGCCCGCATCCAACGCTTCGGCGTGGCCGAGCCATTTACCGCGCATGTGCAGTCCAGCCAACGGGGTGCCGGTCAGGGCACAAAAAGTCTTGCCGCAAGCTCTGCACTTGTATCGCTGCAACCCACGGGCGTTGCCGTTCTTGACAATTCGTTCACCAGCACAATGAGGGCAAGCCGTTACTTGGGTGATTCGACTTTCCACAATATTCGTCGAGACCGGGCGCATTTCCAACGCCGCCAATTCGGCCGCCAATGTTTTGCGTTGCCCATGCGTCAATTTACACAGTGCTTCCTTCATCCGCTTCATTTCCCGATTCCTCATCTCGCTCTCCCGGCTTCGGCGCAATCGCACCATGACGAGATGTTGGACATGTATTGGCCCAACAAGTGCCATCTCATTACAGTTCACGAAAAGAGCCATATATTTTGATCGAATAATCGGCTAACGAATTCAACCGGATTTGGCCATGACGCAACGCAGCAATTGCGACTCAAATGTGACGGCCAAAGTACCTGGTGAGCTTGAGCTTATCGACCCGACGACATGGACGCGCGTCGAATTGCTCGATGCGGCAATCCGCCCTACCCTGGAACTTCCGTTCAATCAAACCTTGGCAGAACAGATCGCGCAACATCTCCATGTGCATTGGGTGACCGTTGTTCGCCAGTGCAGGCATCAATGATTTGCAGTTATGACCGACGGCTTTCGATGCGAGGTCAAACAGCACGCAGTGGATGTGGCCGCTCATTCCTCCTGCAAGTCTTGACCTACTGACTGAGCGCATCAGATAGTGGCCGGCAGATTACGTCAAAAAGTGCTGGCCGGAACTCGACAATATTGAAAATGCACCAATGCACCAATGCACCAATGCCGCAACGCAGCAAAATGCTGATCGTACGATGCGCGAATCGGGACAATCCGCACACGCTTCATCATCCATTAGCGAATATTCGCGCAAATTAGCCGTTTATTCGAGCGTCGACAGCAGTTCCGTTTCTTCTTGCCCCCAAAATCGGCGCCAGACTTGCTGCCAGCTCGGCGAAGTCCTGAGCACCGCGGCTGCTGGGCGCGTAGTAGCGCGCCGGCTTGCCGACCGCGAAAGCCTCGGCCAGCCGAATATCGTTGCGAATTCCTTTCAACACCCTATGCGCACCAAACTGACGCGCCACATCATTGGTGACGCTGCGGTGCTGGCGAATATGCTCGGCAGAAGTCATAGGCAAAAGACCGAGCACCTTCAATCCAGGGTTATGGCCTGACATCACTTTGAACAACACGCGCATCAACTGCGTGCTGATGATGATAATTGCATTTAGGGCCTCATCAGGGTTGAAGAAATTAAGCTCGGTAAAGTTTTTCGCAACACAAAGTTTCCGAGTCTCAAATTAAAACTGGAGGTCCACGATCTTACCCGCCGAGTGTCTGATCCTGTTTTTTATACCAGGCGAGTGCCTGCTCAAAATGCTGCGGATCAAAATCTGGCCAATATTCATCCCTGACATAGAAATCTGCATAAACCGATTGTACCGGGAGAAAGCCGCTCAATCGGCGTCCTCCTCCCCAGCGTACAATCAAATCCAGACG
>PKWO01000374.1 GCA_003132085.1 Oxalobacteraceae bacterium
GCCCCGCTTGTCGGATATGAATGGAATGCCGGCCTCGAGCAATGCGTTTTCATAAGCGCGCAAATGCGCGCGCTTTTTTACCAACAGCATCACGTCCGACCAACTCACCGCGGCTGCGGTTCGGCCCGCCGTTCCGCTGGTCAACTCGCGGCGCGCATCGATGATCGCCGCGGCGACCGCGCGTCCTTCTTCAAACCGCCGCGCATCCTCCTGCTCTTCGCGCGGCGTCACCAACGGATCGCGCAATGCCCATTGCGCAGCCTCAACCGGCTTGTCCCGATTGATACGTATCAAGGGCAGGCGCCAGACGGAACCCCCATGCGGCGCCAGTGTAGTCTGTGCAGAAAAAATCGGGTTGCCCGCCATGCCGGCATTGAGCACGTCGATGATCGCATGCGCATTGCGCCGGGTCTGGTTGGTACGCAATACATCTGCCCCGCGCGCCGCCAGCATGTCGAGTGCCGCCTGGAACACTCGCGGCTCGGCCCGCCGAAACCGGTAAATCGATTGCTTCGGGTCGCCGACGACAAACACGCTCGGCTGCGCGCCGTCGCCGCCGTATGCATTGAGCCAAGCCCGCACAATGCTCCATTGCAGCGGATTGGTGTCCTGGAACTCATCCAGCAAAATATGCTTGTAGCGAGAATCCAGGCGGCTCTGGATGTAAGCCGCGTGTTCTTCATCGGTCAGCAACCGATAAGCTTGCCATTCGAGGTCGGCGAAATCAAACACGCGCTGCTCCGCCTTGATCTCCTGGTAACAAGCCAGATACGCGGCCCCTACTTCAAACAACGCTTGATTCAACCCCAGCACCGTCGATTCGCCGCTGCGGCGCTGCAATTGCAGCAACTCCCTACCCAGTTCTGCGAACTCGCGCTCGAAGGCATCTGCCGCGCATTCGCCCAGGTGTTGTTCGAGCGCGCTCAACAACTTGCCGCGCCGGTGATCGTTGCCACGCGGAGCGCCGTTGTCATCGCAAAATTGACTCAACAGTTGTGTAAATGCCTGCAGCGAAGCACCGGCTGTGAGCGCGCTTTCAATGCCGACGGCACGCTCCTGGTTGCGCTTGGCGCCCTGCCCCAGCAACCATGCAATGCTACGCAAACGTTCGGTCAGACGGGCATCATCCCATAAGCGCAGGCGGGCGTCATGTTCGCCATCTTCGCCGCACAATTCCGCCAGCCATTCCAGCGGCAGGCCGCGTTGATTGGCCGCCCACCATTCCGCCCGCTTGCCGACGAAAGCGTCCAGCAATTTCTTCGCATTCCAGTCCCCGACCAGCGCATATAAGCGAAGCAGCGACTGTTTGATGCCTGCTTGCGGCTCGTCGTTGAGCGCCTGCATGAACCGGCTGTAGGCGTCCGCCAGCAATTCGCCCGACGACTCGCTGAGCGAATAGCCGTGTGGCACTCCCGACGCCAGCGGTGCGACCTGAATCAGGCGTGCAAACCAGCTATGAAAGGTATCAATCGACAAAGCGGTGGGGCTAGACAACACGCGTTCATACAACCCGCGCGCGGTGGGCAATAACGATGCGGCCTCACTGACGGCAACTCCGCGCTCCAGCAGCAAGGCGGTAGCCTCGGCATCGGATTGCAGCGCCAAATCCTGCAACAATTGCATCAGCCGCTCGCGCATTTCCTGGGCCGCCTTGCGGGTGAAGGTGATTGCCAGCAATTCGGATGGGGCCGCCCCCGCCAGCAATAGGCGCAACATGCGGGCTACCAGCAACCAAGTCTTGCCGCTGCCGGCGCAGGCCTCAACAACCACCGAGCGCATCGGATCGCAAGCGATCTCGGTAAAATATTTCGCCGCGACCTCCGCGCCGTTGCTCTCATACGCGCGCGGCGGCAGCGCTTCGGCCTTCATTACCATGCTCCCTTGCGGCACAAGCCGCGGACCGCGCAGTATTCGCAAACCGACTCGATCCCAGTGGCGGGAAGCGCCGCACCGTGCGCTACCGCGCGCATGTTGGCGCCAAGCTGCTGCTCCAGAATACGCTGCCATTCGGCATAATTGGCCGCCTCCACATCGCTGATCCGGTCTTTGACGGTCTCCAGCGCAACGTAGTGCGCACGACTGACCGGCACGTCGGACAAAACGCCGTAAAACGCCAGTTGTTGATCTTCACCTTGTTTCAGGCGGTCACGCAGGACCATCGCATTTTTGGTTTTGTAATCCAGTATCGCGCGTTCTCCGGCATCGGTTTCATCAATGCGATCGACGCGCCCGTGCAAATTAATTTCTCCATCGTCCCAACGCAGCATTTTTTCGAATTTCCGTTCGCCGAACGCGAAGTGCCAGCCATCCGCTTCGCGCGCATTAGCCCACGCCAGATAGGCCGGCAACACCTTTTGCCAGCGCATGTAATAGCCCAGCGCGGCCGCATTGTTGGTCACTTCCCGCTCGAATACGGCCGCCGAAATTTGCCGCAACAGGGCTTCGCGATCGCCGGCCGGCGTATTCAAGTCGCTAATTGTTTCATGATAGCGGTTCAATATTTTATGCAGCCAGTCGCCGTAGTCGCGTTTCTCCGGCATGTCGGTCAACTCATCCAATCCGGACAAACCCAACATCCTCGTCGCAAAGAATTGATATGGGCAGGCGACCAAGCTGTTGTATCCACTGGCCGAAAGCGTTGCCGGCAGTAGCTGCGGCGCAACCGGCGTCGGCATGCAAGCGGGCGTCGCCAGCAAACTCTGCCGGTCTATCTGCACCTGGTGTGCCGGCAACTTTGCCGCGCCGGAACGCTCCAGAGTCAATTGCAAACGCAAAATCCAAGGGCTGACCGGATTAGGCTCCCCGTCTTGATGGGTTTGCCACGATAGCACCACTTCGCCGTTGCAACTCAAGAGTGCGGCGAAGTCGCGTAACTGTTGACGCTGCCGGGTTTCGCGCGTGGCCAAGCCTAGCTCGCGGCGCACCGCGTTCGCAAAAAACAGCGTTTCGTTGGGTTGCGACGGCAGGTGCTCGGCGTCGCAACCCAACATCAATACCGCATCGAATGATCGTAATTGCGCGCCGTTTAACGGCAACATGACGACGCGTCGATCGACCCCTGGGGCAACGTATGAGGTGGATTCCAATTGCAAACTGACGAAGGCGCGCCACTCGGCAAATGAAAAAGATTGTGATTGCGCGTCACCGTCGCCGGCAATCGCCCGCAACAGCGCGACGGCCTGGCTTCCTGCAGCGTCCTGAAGCAACGCCTCCCACATGCCAAGCGCATCCAGGCCGGCTGTGGTGACAGCACCCCATTGCGCAATCGTCTTGCGCCCGCTGAATGCGGTCGCCTGTCGCGCGATCGACGAAACCAGCTCGCGGGCCGCCGGGGCCGCCGCCAATGCGTTCGTCACCGCCTCCCATCCCCCCAATACGTTGGCGTNNGTTTCGGCCCGCGCGGCTACCACGTCAAACCATGCAGCAATCGCGGAAGCAGCGCGCGTGGTCGATAATTTCCAGCCTGTTTCGTCGGCAACAAATACCTGCGCGCGCTCCAGCAATGCGCGCATGCGGCGCGCGACAACCCGGTCCTGGGCGATGATGGCAATGTTCGATTTTCCGGCCTGCAGCCAGTCGACAATCGTTTGCGCACCGAACTGCGCCTCTTGCTCCATGCT